>NZ_JBFAOU010000013.1:0-93404 GCF_040675365.1 Catellatospora sp. NPDC049609
ACGGTGGAGCTGCCGCCGTACCAGAAGCCCATGGCCAGCTGGGACGGGGAGTTGCGGTTGATGCCGTTGGCCGCCATCGGGATCCTGATGTCCTGATAGGACGTGGTGATCACCGGACGCGCGCCGCCGTCGAGGGTGAAGTCGCCGAAGACCTTCGTCGACCCGCCCAGACCCAGGTTGAAGTGGGCCTGCTCGCCACCTGCGGCGCCCTTGATCCGCACCACCAGGTACGTCTTCGACGTGAGGTCCACGCCGACGTCGGAGCCGAACCAGCCGCAGTTGTTGTAGCGCAGGCTCAACGCCCCGCCCGTGACCACGCCGTTGCCGCCGCCGTCGAGGAAGCAGTTGCCGCCGGTCCACTTGCCCAGGTCGTTCTGGTTCGACGACGGGTACGCCGGGGTGCCGTCGAAGTTGTCCAGCACGAGCCCCGTGGGCGGCTGCGGTGCGGCGTCGGTGGTGACCGCGACCGCGTTGCTGGCCGCCGACCGGTTGCCCGCCGCGTCCCGCGCCCGGACCGTATAGCTGTAGGCCGTCGACGCGGTCAGGCCGGTGTCCGTGAACGACGTCCCCGTCGGGCTGCCGACCAGCGTCGACCCGCGGAACACCTCGTACCCGGTGACGCCGACGTTGTCGGTCGACGCGGTCCAGGACAGCGACACCGACGTGTCGGACCTGCCGGTCGTGGACAGCGTCGGCACGGACGGGGCGGTGCAGTCACCGGAGCATCCCGTCGTGGTCGCCGAGACCGCCGCCGACGCGTTCGACACGTTGCCCGCCGCGTCCACGGCCCGGACCGTGTACTGGTAGGTCTGCCCCGCGGAGCGGCCGGTGTCGGTGAACGTCGTGCCCGACGGCGTGCCGACCTGCGCCCCGTCCCGGAACACCCGGTAGCCGGTCACCCCGACGTTGTCCGTGGACGCCGACCACGACAGGGACACGCTGGTGTTGGTCACCCCGGACACCGCGAGGTTCGCCGGTGCCGAGGGCGCGGCGCAGTCGCCGGTGCAGGCGTTGGTGCTGACCGCGCCGAGGTTGACCCAGCCGTCGGCGCCCTGGTTGGCGTTGGCGAACGACAGCGGCAGGCGCGGCCGCCACTGGTCGATGATCCAGTCGGTCAGCCTGCTGGCGGCCGGACGGGCGCGCAGCACGTCGGCGGTGACCGCCTCCAGCGGGTTGCGTACCTTCAGGACCAGGCTGTAGCTGCCCGCAGGCACGCCCGCAGTGCTGACGGTGGTGGAGAAGTTGACCGGCCGGCCGAAGTCCAGGTACTTCGGGTCGGCGCCCACGTTCCAATCCGGGAACGCCCGGATCTTCAACGGCTGCACCGCGCGCAGGTCCCAGGGGGTGTCCCAGGTCTTCACCACGGCGCCCGCGCTGTTGCGCAGGCCGAGCTGGACCGTCCACGGGTGGTAGAACGGTGCCACGCCGTCGTTCTGGATCGTCACGCCGACCTTGACGTTGCCCGAGGCGGTGGCGTTGAAGTTGGCCTGCGGGATGTGCAGGTTGTAGCCCAGCTTGCGGATCCCGGCGGCGACCTTCGGGTCGGTGGCGCTGTAGCCGCCCGCGCCCGTCTGGTTGATCATCCAGGTGATGTGGGTCAGCTCGGTCGCCGCGAGCACGTCGTCCACCTGCCCGGACCCGCCCGGCCAGTTGGCGTACAGCTGGCCCTGGATCTCGGGACGGGCCTCGCCGCCGATCGAGTGGGTGACCCACCGGTTCTCGGTGCCGGTGTTGAGCTGCAGCTGCAGGAACGCGTCCGCCCAGCCGTTCATCGACATCGGCAGGGTCATGCTCTTGAGCTGCCCACCCTCACGGAACTCCTTGTACGGCCAGGAGTCGTCGTGGAAGCCGATGTTCGCGGTCTCCGTGCCGGCCAGCGGGTAGCGGACCTCCAGCTGGATGTTGTCGAACGCCGTGTCGTACGCCCCGATCAGCGTGCGGATGGTGGCGTCGGTCGGCATCAGGTCCGGGTAGCCGTCGGCGAGGTCCCGGTCGTAGGGCCAGGTGTGCCACTCGCCCCACAGCCCGACCAGGCCCAGCGACATGTACCCGATGCGCGGGTCGGCGGTGCCGCCCGGCCCGGCCTTGTCGTAGCGCTGGGCGAACGCGTTGATGAAGGTGACCAGCGCGCTGATGACGTCCGGGTCGTCGTAGTCGGGGCTGACGGTGCCCCAGAACCCGTTGGTGCGCAGCGCCATCTTGCCGTTGAGGCACGGCGGGATGCCGTTGCCGGGGTGAGTGCCGCTGCCGCCCGGGTACTCCAGGTAGAAGCGGAACGCGACCTGGCGGCTCCAGACGGCCGCCTCGTCGAGGGCCTTCTCGAACACGCTCCAGTCGATGTTCGCGCAGTTGGCCGGGTCCTTCATCACCTCGTTGAGGGCGAAGTAGCTCCAGACCAGGCCCCCGGGGAACTTCGTCGACAGGTTGTCGCCGGGGAAGAGGTACGGTGCGATGCCCTTCATGGGCTGGCCGAGCGGGGCGTCGGCGTACGCGTAGGTGTGGGTGGTCAGGCTGGTGTCGGGGCCGGGACCGGCCGGCGGGCGCGGCGGCGGGCCCGCCGGTGCCGCGGTCGCGCCCGAGCCGGCGGACACGGCCACGAGCAGGGCTGCCGCGGTGGCCGCGAGCAGCTTGCGTAGCGAGGGCATGTGCGTTGTTCCTTTCAGGGGACGAAGTGGCAGGAACAGCGGTGCGGGGGCGGGGTCAGCGGGTGGTGACGGTGCCCAGGTGCAGCCAGCCGGAGTGGGTGTCCTGGCTGGTGTTGGCGAAGCGCAGCGGGAGGCCCTGCGGCAGCGGGTTGGCCACCCGCAGGACGATGTCGTAGCTGCCGCGGCGCAGGCCACGCGTGTTGATCGACGCCGTCAGCTCGGTGGGGTCCGCGCCGGGCTGGATGCCGGTCACGGTCCAGCCGGTCTGCCAGCGGGCGGCGATCCGGCCCTCGGCGTCGACCGCGGCCAGCTCGGCCTGCCACGGGTAATAGAAGGGCGCGGTGCCGCGGTTGGCGATGCGCACCGACACCCGCTGCAGGCCGACGGCCGCCTCGGTGACGGTCAGCTCATAGCCGAGCGACCGGGCGGCGTCCACGGCGCGGAAGTACTCGTCGCCGGTGTGGCCGGGGGCGAACGCCTGGTGGTTGATCAGCCAGGACGCGTGCGTCTGGTCGACCGAGGCGGCGAAGTCCTCGTACTGACTGCAGCTGACGGGCTGCTCGAACAGGCAGCCCTGGATCTCCGGGCGCAGCTCGCCGCCGACGGGCTCGGTGCGCCACTTGTCGGTGACGCCGTGGTCGATCAGGCGCTGCACGAAGTGCCAGGACGTCGGCGGCAGCGTCTCGAACGCGAACGAGTCGTCGTGGTAGCCGATCGGCAGGTCCTTGTTCTCCGGGCTCGGGTAGCGGGCCAGCAGCCGGGTCCGGTCGAACGCGCCGTCGTACGCGGTCAGGATGCGGGTCTGGATCTCGGTGCTCGGCATCCAGTTCTCGGGCTTGGTCCAGCCGTCGTACGGCCAGGTGTGCCACTCGCCCCAGAAGCCGATCAGGCCGAGGGTGACGAAGCCGATGCGCGGGTCGCCGTCGTAGCGGCGGCCGAACGCGGTGATGAAGTTCTCCAGCGCGCTGACCAGGCGCGGGTCGCTGTAGTCGGGGGCGACGCTGACGCCGTTGTTGCCGAAGTCGTCGTAGGCGTGCGTGGTCAGGCCCAGGTCGAGCAGATACTGCGGGATGCCGCTGGGCTTGCCCGGGTAGTCGAGGTAGAACCGGAACACGCCCTGGTGGCCGCGCGCGGCGATGGTGTTGAGCTGGCGCTCCAGCGCGGTCCAGCGGAACTGGTCCGGGCCGGTCATCACGTCGCGCAGCGGCAGGTAGAACCACTCCATGCTGTGCGGGAAGGTGTCGTAGCTGCCCGCGAACGGCAGGAAGCCCTTGAGCGGGTTGTCGGCGGGCGCCGGGGTGTAGGACAGCGCCGTCCACTGGGGCGTGGCCGGTGCGGGCTTGGCCACGGCGGGTGCGGCGGCGGTCAGGGTCAGGGCGGCCAGCAGCGCGACGGTGTATCGCACGGCTCTTCTCATCTGTTTCCTCGCAGGGTGATAGGGCCGGCCGGGCGGGTGCCCGGCCGGGCGCGGTGGATGTGGGGTCTGGGGCGGGTGGGTTCAGGCGGTGCCGGTCAGCTGACCGTGATGCGGTCGATGTCCGGTGCCCAGCCGCTCGGGTTGCTGATGGTCACCGTGTTGGACCCGGCGGCCAGGTTGAGCGTGAACGAGGCCGAGCCGACGGTGTCCCAGGTCGCCGTGGCGGGGAAGCTGACCGTCTGCCCGTTGATCACAGCGCTTCTGGCCTGAGCGGACGTGTAGTACACCGTCACCGTCTTCGCGCCACCGGTGCCGCCCGCGACGCCGTTGAACGACAGCGTCGCGCCGTTGCCGACGTAGCCGACCTTCGACCCGCCCGAGCACGCCCCGCACGCGGCGACCACGGCGGTGCCGGTCCGGGTGTTGCCGGAGGCCTCGGCCTCGTAGCTGGTCGGGCCGGTGCCGCCGCCGCTGGTGGAGACGGTGATCCGGTCGATGTCGGGCGCCCAGCCGCTCGGGTTGGCCATGGTCACCGTGTTGGACCCGGCGGCCAGGTTCAGCGTGAACGAGGCCGAACCGACGGTGTCCCAGGTCGCGGTGGCGGGGAAGTTGACCGTCTGCCCGTTGATCACCGCGGTGCGGGCCTCGGCGGAGGTGTAGTACACCGTCACCGTCCTGGTGCCGCCCGTGCCGCCCGCGACGCCGTTGAACGACAGCGTCGCGCCGTTGCCCACGTAGCCGACCTTCGACCCGCCCGAGCACGCCCCGCACGCGGCGACCACAGCGGTGCCGGTCCGGGTGTTGCCGGAGGCCTCGGCCTCGTAGCTGGTCGGGCCGGTGCCGCCGCCGGAGGTCGTGCTGACGGTCAGCGGCGAGGAGGCCGCCGAGTAGTTGCCCGCGGCGTCGTACGCCTTGACCGTGTAGGTGTAGGCGGTCGACGCGGTCAGGCCGCTGTCGGTGAAGCTCGTGGTCGCCGAGGTGCCGACCGCGGTGCCGCCGCGCAGGATCTGGTATCCGGTGACGGCGGTGTTGTCGGTCGCGGCGTTCCAGGTCAGCGACACCGACGACGAGGTCTGGCCGGTGCCGGCCAGCCCGGTCGGGGTGCTCGGCGCGGTGGTGTCACCGGTGCCGGTGCCGACCGTGGTCGAGCCGAGCGCCAGCCAGCCGTCGGCGCCCTGCGTCGCGTTGGCGAAGCGCAGCTTCTTGGCGTTGGCGTTGACCGACTCCAGGGGGTTCTTGACCCGCAGCACCCACTGGTAGTCGCCCGCCGCGACGCCGGAGAGGTTGACCGCGGTCTGGAAGTACTGCGGGTAGCCGAAGGCGCGATAGCTCGGATCGGCGCCGACGTTCCAGTCCGGGAAGTTCCGGATCTGCAACGGCTGCACGGTACGCAGGTCCCAGCTGGTGTCGAAGGTGTGCACGACCGTCCCGGCGCTGTTCTTCAAGCCCAGCGTCATGGTCCACGGGTAGTAGAACGGGGCCACGCCGGTGTTCGAGATCCGCACGCCGACGTTGGTGGTGCCGCTCGCGGTGTTCTTGTAGTACGCGTTGTCGACGGTCAGGTTGTAGCCCATCAGCCGCACCGCGGCGGCCACGTTCGCGTCGCCGGCCGGGTAGCCGCCGCTCTGCTCATTGATCATCCAGGTGGCGTGGTCCAGCTCGATGCACGCCTTGAGGTTGTCCACCTGGCCGGAGCCGTTCGGCCAGTACTGGAAGGCCGTCGACTGGATCTCGGGCCGGAGCTCGCCGCCCATCGAGCTGGTGATCCACTTGTTCTCGACGCCGGCGTCCAGCTTGCGCTGCAGCTGGGCGTAGGAGGCGCCGCCCATCGACATGGGCAGGCTGACGCCCTGTAGCGGCGAGCCCTCCCGGTAGCAGAACGAGTCGTCGTGGTAGCCGATGTCGCGGCCGTTGGCCGCCCCGCCGGCCGCGCCGGGGTAGCGGATCTCCGGCTTGGTGGTGTTGAACGCGGCGTCGTACGCGGCCACGAGCTGCGCGCCGTTGGCGTCGGACGGCATGTAGTTGGGCAGGCCGTCGGCGGTGTCGGTGTCGTACGGCCAGGTGTGCCACTCCCCCCACAGGCCGACCAGGCCCATGTGGATGTAGCCGAGCCGGGGGTCGCCGTCGTAGCGGGCGCCGAACGCGGCGATGAAGTTCTTCATCGCGTTGATCAGGAACGGGCTGTCGTAGTCGGGGTGGGTGACGTTCCAGTACGTGTCGCTGCGGTTGGCGACGTTGCCGTTGAAGCACGGCGGGATGGCGTTGGCCGGGTGGCTGCCGGTGCCGCCGGGGTAGGTCAGGTAGATCCGGATGGCGGCCTGGTTGCCGTAGCCTGCCGTCTCGGCCAGCATGCCGTCCACGATCGACCAGTTGTAGCTGCCGCAGTTCGAGGCGCTGGTCATGATCTCGGACAGGCCGAAGTAACCCCAGGTCAGCGAGTGCGGGTAGCCGACGTTCTGGTTGGCGCCCGGTGAGTAGAACTTGGCCCAGCCCTTGAGCGGGTTGTCGACCGGGCCGGGTGCCGCGGTCAGCGGGTGAGCCTGCAGGGTCGGGTCGGGGCTGGCGGGTGCGGCGGGCCGCGGCGGCGGGCCGGCCGGGGCCGCCTGGGCGGGCGGCGCGATCAGGGCGAGGGCGGCGCCGAGGACGGCGGCGCCCAGCGCGGCCGGCAGTGCCCGGCCACGGGGACGTGAATTCATGCGCTTCTCCGGTACAGGAGTGGGACGTACCTGCGGGATGTGCGGCGCGCGTGCCGGGTGCAGCACGGCGGCTGTGCTGTGGTGCCGACTCCGAAGTGCTGGTCGGAGCTGGTGCGCGATACCTTCCGGCCTCTCGCCAGGCCCCGGCGTTACCGAAGCAATACGAAGAGGTGTTGACAAAATTTCGAAGGTCTACATCATTATTCGAGAGCGGGGCGGCTGGCAAGAGCCGACCGATAGATGGATCCGAGGACGTGGATGAGCTCGACAAAACCGCGAGACGACCGGCGGGCGGCGTGGTGGTTCCTGCTGCCCGTGCTGGTGGGATTCGCCGTCTTCTACGGCTACCCGGCAGCCCGTGGCCTGTGGTACTCGGTCACGGACTACACGATGCTCAACACGCCGTCGTACGTCGGCACCGAGAACTACGCCAAGCTGCTCGCCGACCCCCAGTTCTGGAACGCGATGCTGGTCACCGCCTGGTACGTGGTGCTCAACATCGGCTCGCAGACCCTGGTGGCGCTCGGCCTAGCGGCGCTGATGCACCGGCTGACCCGCTCGGTCCTGCTGCGGGCGACGCTGCTGCTGCCGTGGCTGGTCCCCAACGTCACCATCGGCCTGCTGTGGATGTGGCTGCTGGACACCAACCTCGGCTTCGTCAACCAGCTGCTGCACGTCTTCGGCTTCAGCCCGGTGGGCTTCTTCACCGACGAGACCTGGGCGATGCCGACCGTCGCCGGCATCAACACCTGGGCCTACACCGGCTACACCGCGCTGCTGCTCTACGCCGGGATGCTGCAGATCCCGCAGTACCTCTACGAGGGCGCGGCCATCGACGGCGCCGGCGAGTGGCGGATGTTCCGCCGCATCACGATGCCGCTGCTGCGCCCCGTGCTGGCCCTGGTCCTGGTCGTGTCGCTGATCGGGTCGTTCCAGATCTTCGACACCATCGCCGTGACCACCAAGGGCGGCCCGGTCGAGGCCACCCGGGTCATCTACTACTTCATCTACCAGCAGGCATTCAAGTACTTCCACATGGGATACGCCGCCGCGGCGGCGGTGAGCCTCGCGCTGATCCTCGGCGTGCTCACCGCGATACAGATGCGCCTGCTGCGCGCGTCGCGCTCGGATCTGGCGTGAAGGGGCGGACCGCGATGACGAAGAAGCTCAGCCCCGGCCGGGTGTTCGCGTGGCTGGCGATGGCCGTGATGATCCTGGTGACCGTCTTCCCGTTCTGGTGGATGATCCGCACCTCGCTCACCCCGGCGGCCGACATCTACACCGACAACCTCGGCCTGCTGCCCCGCAACCCGACTCTGATCAACTTCACCCGGGTGCTGGGCCTGACCACCGAGGCCGAGGCCCGCGCCGCCGGCGGCTCCGGTGCCGAGATCAACTTCGCCGCGTACCTGTGGAACTCGGTCGTCTACTGCAGCCTGATCGCCGTGGTGCAGACCCTGTTCTGCGCCATGGCCGGGTACGCCTTCGCCCGGCTGCGCTTCCCCGGCCGCGACCTGGTGTTCGCGATCGTGATCGCGGCGCTGATGGTGCCGCCGATCTTCACGCTGCTGCCCAACTTCATCCTGGTCAAGGACCTCGGCCTGATGAGCACCATGGCCGGCATGGTCGCCCCGACCGTCCTGATGACCCCGTTCGCGGTGTTCTTCCTGCGCCAGTTCTTCTTGTCGCTGCCGCGTGACGTGGAGGAGGCGGCGATCCTCGACGGCAACGGGCCGTGGGGCATCTTCTGGCGCATCGCACTGCCGATGAGCCGCGGCCCGCTGATCACCATCGGGCTCACCACCACCGTGTGGGCCTGGAAGGACTACCTGTGGCCGCTGCTGGTCGGCCGCGACGAGGGCAACCGCCTGGTCACCGTCGCGCTCGGGGTGTTCCTGCAGCAGTCGCCCAACACCCAACCCGACTGGACCGGGCTGATGGCCGCCTCGACGCTGTCGGTCCTGCCCGTGCTGCTCCTGCTGATCTTCGTGGGCAAGCGGCTGGTCCAGTCCCTGAACTTCACCGGAAGCAAGTGACAAACACCCAACCCCCGAGAAAGAAGGAACCGATGAACCGCAGGACACGGGCCGGGGCGGCACTGCTGTCCCTGGCCGTGGCGGCCGGCATGGCCGCGTGCAGCCAGACCGAGGACAGCGGCACCGGCGAGGCCGTCACCCTGAACTACTGGCTGTGGGACGACAACCAGAAGGCGTCCTACCAGCAGTGCGCCGACGAGTTCACGAAGGCCAACCCGAACATCTCCATCAAGATCAGCCAGGCCGCGTGGAACGAGTACTGGCAGAACCTGACCACGCAGATCGCCGCGGGTGACGCGCCGGACGTGTGGACCAACCAGGGCTCGTACTACCCGCAGTTCGTCACGTCCGGGCAGATCCTCGACATCCAGCCCTACGTCACCGCCGACGGCGTCGACCTGTCGCAGTACCAGGGCGGCCTGGCCGACCTGTTCACCAAGGACGGCCAGCGCTTCGGCCTGCCGAAGGACTGGGACACCATGGCCCTGGTCTACAACACCGAGCACCTCAAGGCCCAGGGTATCGACGCGGCCGGCCTGGCGAACCTGACCTGGAACCCGGCCGACGGCGGCACCTTCGAGCAGGCCATCGCCAAGGCCACCGTCGATGAGAAGGGCCGCAACGGCCTGGACCCGGCCTTCGACAAGACCAAGGTCAAGGTGTTCGGGTTCCTGCCGGAGTGGGCCGACGGCTCGCAGGGCCAGAACGGCTGGGGCAACCTGGCCGCCAGCAACGGCTTCACCTACCTGGACAAGAACCCGTGGGGCACCCAGTACAAGTACGACGACCCCAAGCTCGCCGAGACCATCGACTGGTTCAAGAAGCTGATCGCCAAGGGATACAGCCCCGCCCTGGACAAGGCGTCCACCCTCAGCCGGGACTCGCTGCTCAACGCGGGCAAGGGCGCCATCACCTTCGCCGGTTCCTGGATGATCAACAGCTACCTGGGTGAGGGCGCGAAGCTGAAGTTCGCGTTCGCGCCGCTGCCGACCGGCCCGCAGGGCCGCAAGACGGCCATCAACGGCCTGTCCGACGCGATCTGGGCCGGCACCAAGCACAAGGACGAGGCCTGGAAGTGGGTCAAGTTCCTGGCCTCGGCCGACTGCCAGAACATCGTCGGCGGCAACGGCGTGGTCTTCCCGGCCATCAAGTCCGCCAGCGAGAAGGCGCTCGCCGCGCACCAGGGCAAGGGCCGCGACGTGAAGGTGTTCGTCGACGAGGCCGCGGCCCCCGGCGGCACGTTCTTCGTGCCGATCACCGAGCACGGCAACGAGATCAGCCAGACCGTGCAGGACGCCATCCAGTCCGCGATCCTCGGCCAGACCGATTCGGCCACCGCGCTGAAGAAGGCAAACGACCAGGTCAACGCGCTGTTCAAGTAACCCGGTCGGACGGGTGCGGCGGGGAGGGGAACCTCCGGCCCCGCCGCACCCCTGCACCCACAAGAAACTGCATCTCACTGCCAAGGAGAACCATGGCACTGCTCATCGAGCTGGCCGGCCACACCTTCGCCCTCGAGCACGACGGCCCCGGCAGCCCGCAAGCAGCCGACGGGGGCCTGATTCTGCCACCAGGACGCGTCGCGCTGCTGCACGGACTGGGCGACGCCCTGTTCTACCGGCATGGACAGAACTCCTGGAGTCCCTGCGGCTGGCGCCGGCTCAGCGAACCCCCGCTGCGCATCGCCAACCCGCAGCGTCGCGTCACCGCCGACGACGACGTGTGGGACGACCCCGCCCGCCACCACTCCTCGGCGGTGGCCGCCCTCGACGCCGGCGACGGCAACGTCCTGCTGCTCGGCGCGCTCGGCCTGGGCACCGCACGGCTGTCGGCCGACCGCGACACCCTCGCCGGCTGGTACGAGCACGGCGCCCAGCCCTGGTTCGCCGCGTACGGGCCCGAGGACGAGGTGTTCGCCGCGTACACCCGGCACCTGGCCGAGCGGCTGGGCAGCAGCTCCCGCCGCGCCGGCAACGTCTGGTGCTCCTGGTACGCCTACTACGAGACGATCACCGAGCAGCAGCTGGCCAAGGACGTCGACGACCTGCGCGGCCTGCCGTTCGACGTGGTGCAGGTCGACGACGGCTGGGAGCAGCTGGTCGGCGACTGGCAGCCCAATCACAAGTTCCCCTCCGGCATGAAGGCGCTGGCCGACCGGATCGCCGACGCGGGCATGACCCCCGGACTGTGGCTGGCCCCGTTCATCGCGCTGCCCGGTTCGGAGTTCGCCCGGCAGCACCCGGACCTGCTGCTGCGCGACGCCCGCGGCGAGCTGGTGATCGCGGGGCACAACTGGGGCGGCGGCTACCATGCCCTGGACCTGTCCCGGCCCGCCGCCCGCGACCACCTCGCCGAGCTGACGCACCGGGTGGTGCACGAGTGGGGCTTCAAGTACCTGAAGCTCGACTTCATCAACGCCGGCGCCGTGCCGGGCGAGCGGGCCGGCGGCGCCGAGCGCGAGCAGACCTACCGCGACGCGCTGGCGCTGGTCCGCGAGGTCGCGGGCGACGACGTCTACCTGCTGGGCAGCGGCGGCATCCTGCTGCCGTCGCTGGGCATCATCGACGGCCTGCGCAGCGGCCCGGATGTCGCGCCGATGTGGCAGAACTACGCCAGCGACGACCCGTCCGACGCGATGGCCCGCAACGCCGTGGTCAACGCGATACACCGGCTGTGGCAGCAGCCGCTGGCAGAGGTCGACCCCGATGTCATCTACTTCCGCAGCCGGCTCAACCTGCTGACCGACCAGCAGCTGGCCTGGCTGCGCGACCTGGCCGACATCTGCCGGTTCCGCGCCGTGTCGGACCCGCCGAGCTGGCTCACCGCCACCGAGCTCGACGACATGACCACCTACCTGTCGGCGCGGCCGGACGTCCGGCGGGTGGGCCGGTACGCCTACCGCGTCGGCGGGCGGGTGGCCGACTTCACGGCGGCGATCACGCCCGCGGCGCAGGCGTACCCCATCTCCTGACACACCGACGCGGTCAGCCGGGCCCGGCTGCGCTCCCCATCGGCGGGCTGCGCGGCCGGGCCCGGCATCACCGTCAGTGGGCTTGCCATCACTCGGCTATTTTGTAAAGATCAAAGCGTATTAGCGGGCGTATCCGCACGCGGACAAGGGACAGACGTGACAGAGCTAGCAACCACCGGAACGGATCTGCCGCGGCTGCGGGAGCTCAACTCCCTGAGCATCGTGCGCGCGCTGCGCGACCACCCGCCGTCCACCGTCACCGAGCTGTCCCAGCGCACCGGGCTGTCCCGGCCCGCCGTCGACGTCATCGCCCAGGGCCTGGTCGGCGACGGCTGGGCCACCGTGCTCGAACCCGGCGCCAGCAGCGCCGTCGGGCGCCCCGCGCGCCGCTACCAGTTCCGGGCCGACGCCGGGCACGTGCTGGGCGTCGACATCGGCGTACACAAGATCCTGGCGCTGCTGGCCGACCTCGACGGCAACATCGTGCACAGTGTCCGCCAGGCCGTGGCCGCCGAAGCCGAGCCCGCCGAGCGGCTCGCCGTGCTCGACGACGTCGTCAACGCCTGCGTGGCCGGAGCGGGCAAGGCGCCCGGCGACATCTGGGCCGTCACCGCCGCGGTCACCGGCGCCGTCGACGCGACCGGCCGGACCAGCTTCTTCACCCCGCTGCCCGGCTGGAAGAGCGTCAACCTGGCCGCCCACCTCGGCACCCGGTTCGCCTGCCCGATCGTCGTGGAGAACGACTGCAAGCTGGCCGCCCTCGCCGAGCGGTGGAAGGGTGCGGCGACCGACGCCGACGACATCGTCTACCTGCTCGGCGGCATGCGCAACGGCGCCGGCCTCATCATCGACGGGATCCTGCGCCGCGGCTTCGGCGGCGCGGCGGGCGAGATCGGCGCCCTCAAGCACGTCCGCTGGCTCAACGCCCCCGAGCACCTGCAGAACTGCCCGGGCGTGCCGGACACCGTCAGCCCCGACGACGCCGCCGCCTGGGTGTTCAACGCCGCACGGGAGGGCAACCGGGCCGCGCGGGCCGCGGTCAACCGCTACGTCAAGGACCTCGCCGTCGGCGCCGCCGCGCTCGTGCTCACCCTGGACCCCCAGGTGGTCGTCTTCGGCGGCGGCTTCTCCCGCTCCGCCGACCTCGTGCTCGACCCCCTGCGCAACGAACTCCAGCGCCTGTGCCTGCGGATGCCCGACGTGCGCGCCTCCACGCTCGGCGCGGACTCCGTCGCCCTCGGCGCGCTGAAGCTCTCGCTCAACGAGGTCGACGCCCGGCTGTTCAGCGCGGGCCTGTCCGCACCCGTCGCACCCCGCCGTCAGTGACGGACCCCGGCCGCCACGCGACCACGGACCAGTGCGCCGTCACGCCTCGGCCTGGTCGCGCGTCGACGGCACGGCGCGCGTTCACACCCGGCGGCCCGGCGCGCCGTTCACACCTTGGACTGGATGCGCTCCTCGATGCGCTCCTGCTCGTGCAGCGGCCGCTGCTCGGCGGCGATGAGCTCGTCGCGGGCGCCGCTGGTGGCCCGGACCAGCTCGTCGAGCTTGAGCAGCACGGCCCGGGACTCCCGCCCGGCGGTGTGCTGGACCAGGAACACCATGATGAAGGTGAACACGCTGGTGACCGCGTGCAGGACGTAGATCCAGCGCTCAGTGAAGCCGCCCACCACGCCGCCGAACACCCACAGCCCGGCCAGGGCGACCGCCGCCGCCGCGGCCCACGCGGATCCGGCGAACTCGACCACCCGGCGGGTGGCGGCGGAGATCGCACTCCGAGCCTCAGCTCTGTCGGGCTGCACCGCTGACTCCTTCCGGCCGGTGTGCCACCGGCGATGCAGGCGCCATACCCCCGAACAAAGTCACTCAACCCAGTGTTTCAGCTCATGCCACCGGGCGTGGCCGCGAGCCGGCGCTCGTAGCCGATCAGCACCGGGTGCGGTGGGAAGGACGTCCTGGTGCGTGCCTCCGTCCGCTGCCAGCCGAGCTTCTCGTAGAAGCGGATCGCCCGGTGGTTCTCCTCGAAGACGCGCAGGTGGGCGCGGGTGACGCCGGTGGCGGCCAGCCGCGCCAGGATCTCGTCGTGCGCGGCGGCGGCCAGCCCGGTCCCCCAGGTCGGCACGGCCGTGCCGAAGTGCAGCAGCTCGTCGCCGCGCGTGGCCGCGAAGCCGCTGATCCGGCCCGCGTGCTCGATGACGTACACCTCGACGCCCGGATCGGCGATCTCCGCGACCCACCGGGCGAGGATGGTGTCCCGTGGAAACGGATGGGTGTCCTGCGGGAAGATGTGCCCCAGTCCCCGCTGCGCGCCCGCTCGCTGCACGTCGAGGAGGGCGTCCAGGTCCGGTAATTCAGCGTGGCGCAGCAGCATCATGGCAGCGTCATCCATCCCCTCAAGCTTGCGCAACCGAGATCCAGTGGGAGTGTGGTGGCGAGGACCGGCGTCCCCGCCACCGCGAACGTGCCCGCTCCGGTCAGGAGTGGCTGACCGTGACGCTGTAGATGATGACCTGGCCGTAGTTGGTGCTGCTGCACGGCGAGGAGTTGGTGCAGTTGGCCTGGGTGTAGGCGCCGGCCTTGAAGTACGCACCCGAGAAGCTCTTGCTCAGCGTCGCCTGCAGGGTGCCGTTGTAGTAGGCCTTGACCTGCCCGCCGCTGACGACGAACTTGGCCTCGAAGCGCGTGCCCAGCTGGTAGCTGCTGGTGATGAGCTTGTAGTGGGTGTCGTCGCCGTTGGTCAGGTAGAGGCTGCTGCCTTCCAGCCGGAACACGGTCACGTCGTCCTCGGAGTCGTGGATCTGCCCGGCGACCACGTGGGGCTTGGTCTGCGGCAGGTTGGTGATGGCCTGGCTGATGACCATCGTGTGGGTCCCGGAGGTGGACGACCAGCTCGCGTTCGCGGTGCCGTTGCTGGTCATCTCCCGCAGCTCGGAGCGGGGGTAGCCGGAACCGCTGGTGGTGACGCCGTTGACGGCCGCGCGGAACTGCACCCCGTCGCAGGTGGAGTTCACCTTGAACCACGGGTCGACGGCGAACGTGTTCAGCGCCGGCTGCTTGATCTCGGTCGGGCTCTCCGAGGCCCCGGTGGGCAGCGTCTCCTTCCAGTTGGTCAGGTTGAGGATCTGCGCCGGGTAGGTGCAGGCGCCTCCCCCACCGCCACCCGGCGAGCCGGCGCCGTAGATGTCGGTCTCGGTGATGCTCGTCCACTCGTTGAGGGTGTTGCCGTGCCCGACGACGCGCACGTAGCGGGCGGTGCGGTCGGTGAAGTCGTACTCCTCCTGAGCGGTGGTGCTGCCGGAGGAGGTGCGGTTGCCGATGGCCGTGCTCCACGACGAGCCGTCGGTCGAGGTCTGCACGTCGAAGGTGAAGGGACGCTCGTCGCCGCGGTGCCAGCCCAGCGCGATCCAGCCGACGGTCTGGCTCGACCCGAGGTCGTAGCGGATCCAGACGCCGTCGCCCTCGTCGGACCAGCGGGTGGACAGGTTGTTGTCCAAGGTGTTGCCGGGAACGTTGCCGTCGTCGCCGCTGGCGGTGACCGCGGAGACCGTCAGCGGGGTGGCGGCGTGCGCGGCGGGTGCGGCCAGCACGGTGGCGAGCATCGCCGCGGCCGCGGTGGCGGCGAGCGCGGCGACCTGCCGGGTGCGGCGTCGGGTTGTTCGGTTCACGTGCGCCTCTTTCGTCGGAGGAGGTATGAACGCGGTTCCTGGTGGTGGGTGCTGCTCGGGAGCTGCCGGGGTCGGGGGCGCGCGGCGTTCTCCGGCTGAGTAGCGGGTACCAGGCGGCGCGCCGGCTCGGGATCGGCGAGCCGCCTGGTGTATCGATGCAGTGGTGAATCGATGCCCCAGAAGCTAGACGCGCGCCGGATGACTGTCAATACCTCGCCACACCACAGAAACAGGCCCGACACAGTGGTGGTGTAGCGCACGCTCTACATCGCACCTGGCCAGTAGGCCTGTCCACATTGCCGGCGCGGAGTCGAACCGTGGGGACCGAAGATGCGGCATAGCCAGTGCGACGATCTACCGGACCGCGTGCAGGACGCTGCCCTCCCGTTGACAGCGACGGTGAGGGCGCTTTAACGTCACACCTCACGTACGGCGCCGGTCCTCGGTGCCATGCGCCCAAGAACAGCTCGGGTGAGGGCGCCTTTCCTCGAAAGGTGCTAGCCATGTCCCTGTCGATCCTCTCCCGAGCCGCGGTGGCGGCCCTGGCGATACCGCTGCTGCTCCTGCCCGCCCCCGCCGCCGCGTACACCGCTCCGGGCGTGCTGCATGTCGACCCGGTGCACGGCGCCGACGACGCCGGGTCCGGCAGCCCCGCCCGTCCGTACCGGACGCTGCGCGCGGCGCTCGGCGCGGCGGAGTCGGGTGCCACGATCGTGCTGCGGCCCGGCGTGTACGCCGAGGACGTCGCGACCGTGCGGCCGGGCGTCACCGTCACCGGCCCGGCCACCGCCGTCCTGCAGGGCGCCGGCACGTCGTCGCGGGTGTTCCAGATCCACCACGACGACACCACGCTCAGCGGCTTCACCATCGACGGCAAGGTGTGCGAGGAGCTGGTCGAGGCCTGCTACCGGGACAAGGCCGTCTACGTGGTGAGCCTGGTCGCGGGCGACGGCGTGTCCGGCACCCGCATCCTGGGCATGCGGCTGACCAACCTGGGCGGCGAGTGCGTACGCATGAAGTACTTCGCCACCGGCGCGCTCATCGCGGGCAACCGGATCGGCCCGTGCGGGATCCACGACTTCCAGGTCCCGAACACCACCACCGGGCAGAACGGCGAAGGCGTCTACATCGGCACGGCGCCCGAGCAGACCTACCTCAACCCCTCCCCCGAGCCCGACGCCAGCAACGGCAACCGCGTCTACGGCAACGTCTTCGACACCCGCGGCGCCGAGTGCGTCGACATCAAGGAGGGTGCCAGCCACAACGACGTCGCGTTCAACACCTGCACCGGGCAGGCGCCGCGCAATGGCAACTCCGGCGCGATCGAGTCGCGCGGGTCGTACAACACCATCCGCGGCAACTGGATCCACCACAACGCCGCGGCGGGCGTACGCATCGGCGGCGACCTGCCCGGCGACGCCGTCGGCAACGACATCTACGCCAACACCATCACCGACAACGCCCGCGGCGGCATCAAGGTGCAGGACGCCGGCCCGCACGGACGCGTCTGCGGCAACGTCATGCGCGACAACGTCGGCGGCGATCTGGTCGGGACCTATGCCGGCCAGCTGGCCGACCCCACCGCCGCCTGCTGAACAACGCCTGCCGGGACCGGCGGCGCGGCAGCTCGTGACTTGCCGCGCCGCCGGTCTGGTGCAACGATGCAACGAGATCGTCAGCCGGTGCCGCGCCGATGTCTGCGCCGTGCCCCGTGGCCCGCAGCCGGGCCTTCCCTTCCTGGAGTCACGCATGCCCAACATCACCGTCGAACTGCTCCGCGGACGCACCCTCGACCAGCGGCGGGAGTTCGCCGAGGCGGTCACCGCGCAGGCCGTGGCCCTGCTCGGCGCGAACCGGCAGGACGTGCGGATCCTCTTCGTCGAGATCGGCGACGACCTCGTCGCCAAGGGCGGAGTGCTGGCGGTCGACGCCCGCTAGCCGGACGGCACGGGCGAGCGGCGCGGACGCGAGTGACTCGCGTCCGCGCCGCTCGTGCATGCCTGTTCCACGGCCTCGCCAGCCGGAGCGGCGAGACCCGTCCGGGCCGGACGATCAGCCGTCCTGGCGCGGCAGGGCCGGCGCAGAGACGGTCAGCGGTCCTGCGGCGGGGCCGCCAGGTGCAGGGCGAGCAGCAGTGGCAGGGTCGGGCCGAACAGCAGCGGCCCGACGGCCAGCGGCAGCGCGACCAGCGGCGCCGCCACCGCCGCGGCGAGCAGCAGCAGGCCGCGCCGCGGCGAACCGAACGCCAGCACCAGCGCGCGGCGGCGCAGCCCGGCCCGGTCGGTGCGCGGGTCGGGGCCGTCCACGGCCGCGACCGCGGCCAGCGCCAGGTGGTAGGGCACGAGCGCGGCCAGCACGCCGACCTGCGCCGCCAGCAGCGCGAACGCCGCGGGCGACGGCTGCCCGGCGAGGAAGACGACGTTCGTGACGAGCACCGCGCAGGCCAGAGTCGAGGCGAGCGAGTGCCGCCACAGCGCCCGCCAGTAGCCGCCGAACGCGCGGATGGTGCCGGTGAAGCAGCGCTCGTCCTCGCCCGTGCGCCACCGGTGCAGCGCGTGCCCGGCCGCGGCGTACGCCGGCAACCAGGTGACCACGGCCAGGCTGAGCAGCAGGAACGCGAGCCCGGCCAGGGCGGGGTAGGCGATCCAGGCCATCGCGCGCAGGGCCAGGGCATACCAGTCCGGCCGGTGCGGGCGCCGCCGGGACGGGCCGGCGGCGGGCAGGGCGGGTGACGACGGCATGGCGGTCATTGCAGCACACCGGTCCAGGGCTGCTCCGACCTGTGCAGGAGCCGCCCGTCGCGGATCACCTTCGTGGCCGCGACGACCGCGACCCGGTCACCGGAGATGATCACCGCGGCGGC
The DNA here is from genome assembly GCF_040675365.1 of Catellatospora sp. NPDC049609. NCBI lineage: Bacteria > Bacillati > Actinomycetota > Actinomycetes > Micromonosporales > Micromonosporaceae > Catellatospora > Catellatospora sp. NPDC049609. Next base: position 18,294 of record NZ_JBFAOU010000013.1, read on the forward strand.
GTCGGCGCGTACCCCCGCGTCGTCGATCTCCCGCGACAGCGGTGCGACCAGCACGGTCTCATCACCGAAGGTCACGCCCTGGTGCAGCGCGGTGGCGCGAGCCGGTGCGGGCCGCAGCGCGCCGGTCGGCTCCAGCGCGGTGAGGAACGCCGTGCGCGGCACCCGAGGGCTGGTGGCCCGGATCGTGTGCAGGTTCTTGGTGATGCGCAGGCTCGGCGTCGACGACGTCGGGTTGGCGTCGATCATCGTGACGCCGGTGCTGAGCGTCGCCCCGGCGGGGGCGAACCGGGTCACCCACGCCTGGCCCGGCCCGGACCGCAGCACCAGGCGCTGCTCGTCGAGCTGCTCGGCGGGCCAGTCGCTGTGCAGCAGCATGGTCCACTCGCGGGGTGCGGTGGCGGCGAGCTCGTCGAGGATCACCACGCGCCCGCGCGGTGTCGTGACGAGGGTGCGGTCGCAGCGGACCACGCCGAGGGCGCGGTCGAACATGGCGCCGACCTCGGCGGTGGCGTGCGCGAACCCGGCCTCGGCGAGCACGTCGCGCACCCGGGCCTGGTGCTCGAAGGCAAGGTCCTGGTAGACGTGGTAGCGGTCCTCGTTGGCCCAGCCGTGGCCGTCCACCAGCACGGTGTTGTGGTGCTCGGCCTTCTTGCGGTTGCAGTAGCCGTCGTCGACGGCCAGGAACGCCCCGTGCGAGGCGAGCACGAAGGCGCCCGCGTCGGGGTGGTGGTGGCCGGCGTTGAGGGTGGTCCAGCCCCGCTCGCGGCGCAGCCGGTCGGCGGTCTCCCAGGCGTGGTGCCCGCCGCCAGGGCTGGCCTTGAAGCTGACGAAGGTGGCGTCGCCGTCCCAGCCGGTGCGGGCCACGACCTGCCCGAGGTCGGGGAAGTACGCCGTGGTCGGGGTGGTGGTGGCCGGGTCGGCGGCGGCCACGGTGGGGTCGTACCACAGCAGTTCCAGGAAGGCCTCGGCCATCACGCCGGGCTTGACGCCGGAGGCGTACGCCTCCCGCCAGAAGAACTCGCGGGCGACCTTGTCGGCGAGCCACTGCGCCTCACCGATGCGGTACACGGCGGCGAGCTTGTAGTACAGCGCGACGCTGTGGCCGCTGCGCCGGTCGTGGCAGTCGCCGTGGTCGACGTTCTCCTCGAAGCCGGGCGCGCACTGGTGCAGCCGCCAGCCGAACGTGTTGCGCAGGAAGGTGCCGTGCCGCCACAGGTCGTCGCCCTCGGCGTGCTGGACGAGGTCGGCGTAGACGGCGAGCCACGGCACGCCGTAGCGCCAGTACACGACGCCTTCGGAGTCGGAGCCGTCGGCGGGCATCAGCTCCAGCACGGTCTCCATGCCGGTGCGGGCGCGCTTGGTCCAGTCCGGACGGTCGAGCACGTAACCCGCGGTGGCCAGGCCGGTGTGGCAGATCCAGTGGTGGTTCTGCCAGTAGCTCGACGACCACCAGCCGCCCTCGGTGGCCACCGCGTAGTCGTAGAGCCGCTGCCCCTGCAGCTCCAGCTTGGCGCGCAGCAGCTCGGCCCGTTCCGGCCCGAGGTCGTCGCGCAGCCAGCTGTACGCCAGGGACAGCCCGTGCAGCAGCCAGCCCGCGTCGAGGTCGTGGTCGGGCAGGTTGGCCTTGCCCCAGTGCGGGTACGCCACGCAGGTGGAGATCCAGCGCCAGGCCTCCTCCAGGTAGCCGCGCTGGCCGGTGAGCCGGTAGGCCAGGGCCAGGTTCGCCGCGGCGGGGCCGAAGTAGGTGATGCTGGCCGTGGGGTGCTCGGCGGGCGGGTGCTGCAGCCGGTACCACTCGCACTGCTCGTACAGCCGCCGCCACTGCGCGCGGTGGGTGGTGTGCAGGGCCTCGCGCAGGTGGTCGAGGCGGTCGGCGATGAGCAGCATGGTCAGCTCCTGTCCTGTCCGGGGTGGCTGCGGTAGACCGTGCGGAAGGTGACCTCGGTGGTGTCGTGGGCGGTCCAGTCCACGTGGGTGCGGGTGCGCTGCGGGTCGTCCGCCGGGCCGGGGCCGGGCCGGGCGGTGAAGAACGCCGTGGTGCCGGCGGTGTGGGTGCTCTCCAGCCGCTGCCCGCCCGCCGACCAGACGGTGGCGACCGCGCCATCGGCGCCCGCCAGGACCTGGATGTCGGTGTCCGGGCGCAGGTGCAGGCTGATCCGGCTGGGCTGCGCGGCGCGCACGGTCAGCTCGTCGACCAGGTCGCCGCCGCGCAGGGTGAGCCGGCGCACCGCGCTCACCCCGGGGTACGCGCTGTCGCAGGCGACCTCGACGCCGTGCTCGTCGGCGCAGACCAGCCGGCCGGTGCACTCCGCCTGCTCGCGCCCGTCGACGGAGAACGCCGGATGCGCGGCGGTGCTCGCGTAGTGCTCTCGCCAGCCGGGGTGCCCGTACGGCACCTGGCCCGGGTCGGGCTGCCACGCGACGTGGTCGCCGTAGAGGTAGAGCGCGAGCTTGTCGCGGTGGCCGTGCGAGCCGCCGTGCGGTCCGAAGTCGACGATCGCGGTCAGCGCCGGGCCGCGCAGCACCGCGTAGCCCGCGTCCGCGAACACGGTGACCGGCTTGCCGGCGGGCGGCTGCGGGAGCAGCGCGGCGGTCAGCTCGGCCAGCTCGGCCAGCTCGTCGTCGTAGCCGGGCCGCCGGTACGGCCCGTCGTGCAGCGCGGGCAGCTGCCCCGGCCGGGCGATCACGGTCAGTGCCGCCGCCATCGCGGCCAGCCGCTCCCGCACCTCCGCCGGCACGGCTACCTGCGGGCAGGCACGCAGCGCCAGCAGGTACGCCCGGAGCACGAAGGCGTGGTAGTAGGTGCTCGCCTCCCACTCCCAGCCGTCCGGCCCGGTGGCGGCGAGCACGTGGGCGAACACGCCGTTCGGTCCGGTGAGCCAGGCGGGGTCGCCCGTGCAGGTCGCGCCCGCGGCCAGGTGCCAGGCGGTGTAGTTGGACCGGAACCGGTCCTGCACGACGAGGGTGTCGCGGGCCAGCGCGGCGCGGTCGGCCAGCAGGCGGCGCAGCGGCTCGGCCGCGCCGGTGCGTTTGCAGGCCTCGCCGATGGTCACCGCCCAGATGGACTCCGTCAGCGCCTGCTGGAACAGGTGGCCGCGGTGCATCCAGGCGTCGGCCTCGTCGTGTTCGGCCGCGCCGAGCTGCTCGTACCGGGCGGCGTACTGCTCCAGCAGGTCGGCGGCGGCCGCGGTGTCCACCGGGTGGCCGGTGCGGGCCAGGCGCCGGATCTCGCGGGCGCAGGCCTGGTGCGCCAGCACCGTCCAGGCGCCGCGCACCTCGGGGGTGTCGATGGCGCAGCCGTACCGGCAGAGCGGGTCGCCGGCGGGGAAGACGCCGCCGAGCAGGCCCGCGTGGATCAGCTCGACGCCGTGGACCGGGCAGACGTAGCGGTGCCACCAGCCGCCGCGCTGCCGGGGCAGCACGACGGCCGGTGGCGTGGCCACGGTCACCGGAACCACGCCCCGCCGTCGATGTCGACGGTGGAGCCGGTGATGTATCCCGCGGCGTCGGAGGCCAGCCAGACCACCGCCCCGGCGACCTCGCCGACCGAGCCGGCCCGCTTGAGCGGCACCCCGGCGACGATGTTCTGCTGCGCGGCGGGGGGCGTGAACGTGTTGTGGAACGCGGTGTCGCCGATGAACCCGGGCGCCAGCGCGTTGACCGTGATGCCGTCGGCGGCCAGCTCCTTGGCCAGGCCCTTGGTCAGGCCGCGGACGCCCGCCTTGGCCGCCGCGTAGACGGCGGAGCCGGGGCCGCCGCCGTTGTGCGCGGCCAGCGAGGACATGGTGATGACGCGGCCGCTGGTGCCCGCCTTGCGCAGGTGCGGCAGCGCCGCGCGCACGGTGCGGAACGTCGCGCCGAGGTTGACGTCGACGACGCGGGCGAAGTGCTCGTCGCTCATCTCGGCGACCGGGACCCGGCCGACGAGGTGCCCGGCGTTGCAGACCAGGATGTCCAGGCCGCCGAGGAAGGCGGCGGCGTCGTCGACCAGCCGGTCCACCGCGGCGCTGTCGGTGACGTCGGCCTGCAGCGCGATCGCGCGCCGGCCGATCGCGGTGACGTCGGCGACGACGCCCGCGGCACCGTCGGCGGACTGCCCGTAGTGGACGGCGACGTCGGCTCCGGCCTGGGCCAGGGACAGGGCGATGGCGGCGCCGATGCCGTGGCCGGCACCGGTGACCAGGGCGCGGCGGCCGGTCAGGTCGAACATGGGGTGGTGACTCCTCACTTGATGCCGGCAGTGGCGAAGCCCTGCACGAAGTAGCGCTGGGTGAACAGGAACAGGACGATCATCGGCACGGTGGCCAGCGTGGACCCGGCCATCAGGTAGGCCCACTCGGTCTTCTCGACCTGCTGGAACGCGGCCAGCCCGACCTGGATGACCCGCAGGTCGTCGCGGGTCGTGACGATCAGGGGCCAGAGGAAGTTGTTCCAGCTGTTCTCGAAGGTGATCAGGGCGACGGTGGCGATGGCCGGTTTGACCAGGGGGGTCATCACCTTGCCGAAGATGGCGAACTCGCCCATGCCGTCGATGCGGGCCGCCTCCTCCAGCTCGGTGGGCAGCGACAGGTAGAACTGCCGGAACATGAAGATCGCGAACGGGGTCAGCGCGCCGGGGATGATCAGCACCCACCACGAGTCGAGCCAGCCGTAGCCGCCGCGCCCGAGGTAGTCGTTGCCGCCGAAGAACGGCATGCCCTTGGCGATCAGGTACTGCGGCACGATCTTGGTGTAGGTCGGGATCATCATGGTGGCCAGGATGGCCATGAAGATGACCGTCCGGCCGCGGAACGGCACCCGGGCCAGCGCGTACCCGGCCATGGTGGCCAGCGCGAGGTTGATGACGGTGTGCCCGACGGCGATCAGCAGGCTGTTGCGGAAGTACGTGCCGAACGGCGCGAACGACATGGCGTTGGGGTAGTTGGACCACACCCACTCGGTCGGCCAGAGCACCGGCGGGTAGGCCGAGATCTCCGCGTGGCTCTTCAGCGACGAGATGATCATCCAGACGAACGGCACGATCATGATCACCGCACCGGCGCCGAGCACCAGGTGCAGCAGCGTCTTCGAGGCCTTACCGCGCATCGTCGTCCTTCCCCGTCATCCGCCTGCTGATCACCGTCAGGACCAGCAGGAACGCGAACAGCACCAGGCTCTGCGCGCACGCGGTCGAGATGCGGAACTCGCTGAACGCCGTCTTGTAGATCTCGAACGTCATGACCGTGGTCGCGTTGGCCGGCCCGCCGTCGGGGGTGAGCACGTACACCTGGTCGAAGACCTGGAACGCGTCGATCATCGACACGACGAACACGAAGAAGGTGGCCGGCTTGAGCAGCGGCAGGGTGATCGACCAGAACCGCCGCGGGGCGGAGGCCCCGTCGAGGTCGGCCGCCTCGTAGGTCTCCGGCGGGATGCTCTGCAGCGCGGCCAGGTAGATGAGCATCTTCAGGCCGATGCCCTTCCACACGCTCACCACGATCACCGCGGCCATCGCGTAGTCGGGGTCGGACAGCCACGCCGGCCCGTTCAGCCCGGCCATGCTCAGCACCGCGTTGAACAGGCCCACGTTCGGCTCGAACATCCACATCCACACCAGCGCGATCGCCACCGTGGCGGTGATGTGCGGCAGGAAGAACGCCGCGCGATACCAGGCCCGCGCGCGCAGCTTCGTGTTGAGCAGCACCGCGATGACCACGGCGATCGCCATCGCCACCGGCACGGTGAAGAAGGTGTACACCACCGTGTGCAGGATGGAGAGGTTCCACGTCTCGTCGGCGAAGATCTCCGTGAAGTTGTCCAGGCCGACCCAGCTGATCGTCCCGGCGAGCACGTCGTAGTGCGTGAAGGCCAGCACGAAGGTCGCCAGCACGGGCACGCCGATCCACCAGGTCAGGTGGATCAGGGCGGGGGTGAGCATGAGCCAGGCCGCGCGCCGGCGTTCGTAGCCGAGCCGACGGCGGCGGGGCGGCGGGGCGGCCGTGCCGGGCGGGGCGTGCAGCGCCGCGGCCGGCGGCGAGGTCACCGTCACCGGTTCTCCTTCCAAGGCGGACGCGGGCGCGGCGGCGGGTTCGCCACCGCGCCCGCGAAGGTCAGCAGGATCAGGCGGTACGGCGGCCGTCAGCCGCGGGCCATCGCCTCGGTCGCCTTCGCGGCCAGCTCGTCGAGGGCCTGCTGCGGCGTCTTCTTGCCCAGCAGCGCCGACTCGATCGCGGCCTTGAAGTCGCCCCGGATCTCCAGCCAGGCGGGCACGCCGCCCTCGGAGTAGGCGGCGTCGAGGTTGCCCATGGCGAACTGCACGGCCGGGTTGGCCTTGACGTACTCGCTGGACTCCAGTGCCTTGAGGGCCGGCACGTTGCCGCGCTGCTTGCAGGCCGCCAGCGCCGCGTCGCTGTCGGCGAGGTAGCGCACCAGGGCCTTGGCCGCGGCGGGCGACTGCGACTTCGCCGACACCGTGCCCAGCGTGCCGCCCTGGAACATGGCCGGGCGGGTGTTGGCGATCGGGAAGAAGCCGATCTTGCCGTCCTTGATCAGGTCCGGCGCGTTCTTCTCGATCTCCAGCCACACGTTGTTGTGGCCCACCATCATCGCCGCGCGGCCCTGCACCAGCGGGACGCCGGTGGCCGCGCCCGGCGCGGTGAAGCCGAAGTCCTCGGTCTTGTCGGTCAGGATCACGTCGGTCATGAACTGCAGCGCGCCCACCCCGGCCGGGGAGTTGAAGGCGACCTTGCCGTCGGGGGTGAACAGCTCGCCGCCGTTGGCCCACAGCAGCGGCAGGAACGTCTGGCGCAGGTCGTTGGCGAGGATGTCCAGCCCGGCGCGGACGAGCTTGCCGCCCTCGCGCTTGGTGAGCTTGCGGCCCATGTCGCGCAGCTCGTCGAAGTTCTTCGGCGCGGCGGACAGGCCCGCCTCGGCGAAGATGTCCTTGCGGTAGTAGCCGAACCGGGTGTCCAGCATGATCGGCAGGGCGTAGACCTTGCCCTGGTAGACGCCGGGATCGACGACGCGCTTGTTGAAGCGGGAGGTCAGCTCCTGCTGGTCCTCGCCGAGGTCGGCCAGGACGCCCTTGGCGGCGAACGGCGGGATCCAGCCCACGCCCATGAGCATCACGTCGTAGGGCCGGCCGCTGGCGATGGACGTGGTCAGCTTCTCGCTGAGCTTGCCGTACGTGGTGTAGTCGACCTCGACGCTGACCTTCGGGTGCTGCTGCTTGAAGGTGGCGAGCAGGCCCTCCAGCGTCTTCTGCCCCTCGGTGCCCTCGAAGATGGGCGTCAGCAGCCGGATCGTGCCCGACGCCTCGCCGTTGTCGCCCGGACCGGCCGGGGCCGGTCCGCCGCAGCCGGACGCGGCCGCCACGCCCAGGCCGAAGGCCGCACCCAGGACGGTGCGACGGGTCACCGCTGATGTCTGCGAAGCCATGATGCAAACTCGCCTTCCGCGGCATCGATGCCGCCGTGCAGGTGGGTTCAGGGGGTGGTGCCCGTAGTCGGCCCCGGTGGGCGGGCCGACAAGCAGCCGCGGTCGACCTATGACGACTGGTGACCTGCGGCGGTTGTACATCGATTTACTGGTGCAACGGTGCACTCAACCTAGGACCACGCCTCCGGGTTGTCAACGGCGGCGTGACATCACGTTCATGAACTGGAAACTGTCGCGTACGGCATCTGGTGTTGCCGCAGTGCGCCGGTACACTACGTTCACTCCGGGCCCGCGGCCCGAGGACAAGCAATGTGGAGGAAGCGCGTGTCCGGTGTGACGATCTACCAGGTGGCCCAGGCCGCTGGCGTATCCCCCAGCACTGTCTCGAACCTGCTCAACGGCCGTCCCGGGCGCATGCTGCCGCAGACCCGCAAGCGCGTCGAAGAGGCGATCACCCAGCTCGGCTACCGCCCCAACCGCGCGGCCCGCCAGCTGCGCACCGGCCGCATCCAGGTCATCGGCCTGGTGGTGCCGTCGGTCGCCAACCCGTTCTGGGGCACCTTCGCCCGGCACCTGGAGGGCGCCGCCCTGGCCGAGGGATACCACGTGCTGCTGTGCAACAGCGAGCGCGACCCCGCCCGCGAGCGCCAGTACGTCGAGGAGCTGTGGTCCGACGGCATCCGCGGCATCGTGCTCTGCTCCTCGCTGCCCTCGCTGGAACACATCATGCCGCTGGTGCACCAGGGTCTCAGCCTGGTCGCGTTCGACCGCACCGCGCAGGCCGGCGACCCGCCGTCGCTGGTCAACATCAGTGTCGACAACGTCATCGGCTCCCAGCTGGCGACCCGGCACCTGCTCGAGCTCGGGCACGAGCGCATCGCGTTCGTCTCCGGCTCGGTGCGCAGCGTCAACCGCCGCGAGCGCTACCGGGGTTTCACCGACGCGCTCAGCGACGCCGGACTCGACCCGCAGCAGGCCATCGTGTGGTCGGGCGCCTCCGAGGAGCCCTACGGCGACCTCGACGTCGCCGGGCTCGGCCGCACCGCCGTGCGCGACCTGCTCGCGGGCGACCGGCGGCCCACCGCGATCGTGGCCATCAACGACATGTGCGCCCTGGGCATCAGCGCCGGCATCCGCGACGCCGGGCTGGAGGTCGGGCGCGACATCTCCGTGGTCGGCTTCGACGACATCGTGCTGGCCGACCTCGCGTCCCCGGCCCTCACCACGGTGCGCCAGCCGCTGGCCGACATGGCCGCCGAAGCCTTCGCCCAGCTGCGTGAACGCCTCACCGGCGACGCCCCGGTGGGGCACTCCATGCTGGTGCGACCCGAGCTGGTCGTGCGCGCCTCCACCGGCCCGGCCCGCTGACCATGCCGCCTAGGCGTCACGGGGCGGTCGCCCGACCGCGTGCTCCAGGGCGACCGGCGGCAGGTACTCGTCGATCAGCGTGCGCCGCCAGCGCTCGCCGGTCGCGCGCCGCTGCGCCCGGTCGGTGAACCGGTAGCGGTACCGCAGCGCGCGCACGTACACCGGCGGGGCGTCGGGGAACGGGTTGTGGCGCAGCAGCCGCAGCACCGCCCGGTCGCCGGCCAGCAGCCGGCCGAGCAGGGTGAGCAGCCACGGGTGGGCGTACGGCGCGGACATCGCGGCGAACCACATCAGCCAGTCCAGGCGCAGGTGGTAGGGCGCGACCTGGGGCGGCAGCCGGCGCGGGTCGCCGGGCTTGCCCCGGAAGCCGTACTCGTGCCAGACCGTGTCCGGGCCGAGGACGCGCTCACGGGTGCCCTCGATGACGATCTCGTGGCGCACCTTGGTGACGCTGCCGAAGGCGCCGTACGTGTTGACCAGGCGCAGCGAGTTGAAGCTGTAGTTCATCAGCTGGTCGCGGGAGAGCAGGTTGCGGGCAGGGCGGTAGCTGAGCACCAGCACCAGCGCCACCGCGGCGACCACGAGCGCCCGGTGCCAGAGCGGCCCCGGCCCGGCGTCGGGTCCGGCGCCCAGCAGCGGCGAATAGTCGATCACCGAGGCGGCCAGGATGATCGCCATCCAGTTGAGCCAGGAGAAGTTGCCCGAGGCCACCAGCCACAGCTGCGTGACCAGGATGGTCCCGGCGGCGACGCTCGCGACCGGCTGCGGCAGGAACAGCCCGAACGGCACCACGAGCTGGGTGACGTGGTTGGCCAGCACCTCGGCGCGGTGCAGCGGGCGGGGCAGCAGGTGGAACAGGCGGCTGAGCGGGCCGGGCATCGGCTGGGTCTCGTGGTGGTAGTACAGGCAGGTCAGGTCGCGCCGGCACCGGTCGCCCCGCATCTTGATCAGCCCCGCGCCGAACTCCAGCCGGAACAGCAGCCAGCGCAGCAGCCACATGACCGCGACCGGCGGCCCGACCGCGGCGTTGCCGAGGAAGACCGCCAGGAAACCGGCCTCCACCAGCAGGCTCTCCCAGCCGAAGGCGTACCAGATCTGGCCCACGTTGACGATCGACAGGTAGAGCGCCCACAGCAGCAGCCACAGCGCCGTCGCCGTCCACAGCGGAACCCGGTCGCCCGCGCCGGCCAGCAGCGCCGCCGACACGCCCACCCCGGTCCAGGCCACGACCGCCAGGAACCGGTCGGAGTAGTGCAGGTGGAAGATGCTGGGCGCCCGGCGGAACGGCGTGCGGGCCAGCAGCGGCGGCACCGGGGTCAGCCCGTGCTCGCCGAGCAGCGCCCGGAACTGGTTCGCCGCACACAGGAACGCCACCAGGTAGAGTCCGGCGAGGCCGCGCTGGAACACCGCCCGGCCCCACCACAGGTCCTGCGCGAACCAGTCCACGCTCAGCCGTCCCAGGGCGCGGGCTGCCGGATGCCGAACACGCGCCGCAGCGCGACCCGCGCGGCGTGGTAGCCGCACATGCCGTGCACACCCGGACCGGGCGGCGTCGAGGACGAGCACAGGAACACCGCCGGGTGCGGGGTGGCGTACGGCACCGGCGCGAACGTGGGCCGGAACAGCAGGTGCAGCCCGTCGCAGCGGCCGCCCGCGATGTCGCCGCCGACGTAGTTCGGGCTGCGGCGCTGCACCTCGGCGGGCCCGGCGACCGACCGGGCGAGCACCAGGTCGCCGAAGCCGGGCGCGAACCGCTCCACCTGGGCCTCGATCACCGGCGTGTAGTCGCCCTCCCAGCCGTTGGGCACGTGCGCGTACGCCCAGAACACGTGCCCGCCCGCCGGGGCGCGGCCGGGGTCGACCACGCCCGGCTGCGCGGTGATCAAAAACGGCGCCCCGGCGGCCGCGCCGCGCCCCACGGCCCGCAACGACGCGTCGATGTCGGCCATGGCCGGTCCGACGTGCACGGTGCCCGCCTGCCGGCACGCGGGCGCCGTCCACGGCACCGGCCCGGACAGCGCATAGTCGACCTTGAACACGGCCGGGCCCGGGCGCAGCCCGCGCAGGCGGCGGCGGTAGGTGTCCGGCAGCCGCCCGCCGGCGAGCGCGGCCAGGTGCCTGGGCACCACGTCCAGCAGGTAGGCGCGGGCCCGGGGCAGCTCGTCCAGGCTGCCCACGGGATGCCCGGTCACCACCTTCCCGCCGAGCTCGCACAGGTACGCCGCGAGCGCGTCGGAGATCTGCTGCGACCCGCCGCGCGGCACGGGCCAGCCGACGGCGTGCGCGGCCAGCGCGAACATCAGCGCGACGCCGCCGGTGCCCAGCGTGCTCAGCGGGGCGCTGACGTGCCCGGCGAGCCCGGCCAGCAGCCCCCGCGCGTGCCGGCCGGCGAACCGGCGGGCCATCAGCGCCGCCGGGGCCGCCGAGGGCAGGCCGAAGCGGGCCAGCAGCAGCGGGTGGCGGGGCGGCACGCCCAGCGGCGGGCGCAGCACGTCGACCGCCAGCTCGTCCCAGCGGCCCAGAAACGGCCCGACCAGGCGGCGGTACGCGGCAGCGTCCACACCCAGCGAGGCCGCCGTCTGCGCGACCGAGCGGGTCAGCGTGGCGGCGGTGCCGTCGGGGAACGGGTGCGCCAGCGCCACCTCCGGGTGCAGCCAGTGCAGGCCGTGCCGGGCCAGGGGCCACGCCCGGAACACCGGCGAGCCGGCGCCGAGCGGGTGCACCGCCGAGCAGGGGTCGTGCCAGAAGCCCGGCAGGGTGAGCTGCTCGGTGCGGGCGCCGCCGCCGACGGTGTCGCCCGCCTCGTACGCGACGACGCTCAGCCCGGCCTCGGCCAGCGTCACCGCGGCGGCGAGGCCGTTGGGTCCGGTGCCCACCACGACCGCGTCGACGTCGAACCTTCCGGCAGCACCCACCCCTGTCCGTCCCGATACGAGAGGCGCTCAGGCCCCGGTCTTACCCGCGGATCAGCGCGTTGACACCTCACCCGGGGGCGGGCCGGGCGACGGATGCCCGGCCGGCGGGACGTGCACGCGGTCGCGTCCGGCCCGCTTCGCGGCGTACAGCGCGTGGTCGGCGCGCTCGGCCAGCTCCCCCGCCGACTGGCCGTGCTCGGGATAGCAGACGACCCCGAAGCTCGCCGTCACGGTCAGCCGGTGCTCCTGGTAGACGGTCTCCGAGCGGGCGATCACCGCGCGCAGCCGTTCGGCGATCACCACGGCCGCGTCCCGGCCCGCGTCGGGCAGCACGACGCCGAACTCCTCGCCGCCCAGCCGCGCGGCGACGTCGTCGGCTCGCAGCTCCCGCTGCAGCAGCTCCCCCACCTGGCGCAGCACCGCGTCACCGGCCAGATGGCCGTACCGGTCGTTGATCGACTTGAAGTGGTCGAGGTCCAGGATGATCAGCGAGAACGGCGTGCCACGGCGCTCCGCGCGGGTGATGCCGCGGGCCAGGCTCGTGCGGAACAGGCGGCGGTTGTGCAGCCCGGTCAGCGGGTCGGTCGTCGCCAGGTCGGTCAGCACCGCCTTGCGCTCGGCGATGCGGGCCGCCATCGCGTTGAACGCCTCGGCCAGCTCGCGTATCTCGCCCCGGGACGACACCTGCGCGCGTGCCTCGTAGTCGCCCTCGGCGTAGCGGTGCGCGACCTGAGTCAGCCGGCGCAGGTCGTGCACCAGGCCCCGCGACAGCAGGTAGCCCAGGGCGAGCGCCACCGCCATGGCTGCCAGCGCCGCCGTGAGGGTCGCCCGCCGGGCCTTCGCGCCCGCGTCGACCAGGTCGCCGGCGAGCACGCTGTAGTCCATCAGCACGGCGCCCACGATGCCCTCGCCCTCGGTGCGGATCGGCACGACGACGATCTTCATCGCCGAGGACGCGCCGTCCCGGTCGATGAGGCGCGGCAGCCCGTCGCGGATGGTGGCCGCCACCTGGCCGCCCGCGTCGGCGCCCAGCAGCGTCGCGCGGCCCTCGGGCAGCGTGTCGGCCAGCACGTTGCGCCGCAGGTCGACGACCTCGACGTCGCCCTGCACCTGGCGCCGCAGGTCGTCGAGGTAGCCCTGCAGCTGCGCCCGGTCCAGCGGCTGCTCTCCCGACAGCCCGCTGCCGATGTCGTACGCGATCAGCTGCGCCAGGCGCCGCGCCTCGGACTGCGCCTCCCGCGCCCCGGCCAGGCGCTGCTCCCGCTCGGCCACCAGACCCAGCAGCGGGAGGAGCGCGGCGAGCGCGATGATCATGATGGCCAGCCGGGGACCCACGCGGGCGAGCCGCTCCCGAGCGGGCAGCGGCCGCGATCCCGGCGGCCGCGACGGCCGCGTGAAGTAGCGCCTGAGGTCCATCGTCATCGAGGAGCGGAGTCCGTGCTCCCCCGCCTTCCTGGCACCGGGGACGGGTGCCGCCGCTCGCGGGACTGCGCCGATCTGCGCATACGGCAACCATAGCGGTACTGTCGGTGATCGGCCGCCCGCCAGCGGCCGCCCCTCCGGACGGCAGCACCAACCACACGGCGATAGATGAAGCGTCACCGACCCGTCCGTTTGGGCTGTTGATGCCCGCCCGGGTTCGGCAAGGCCCTGTCGTCCGGTTAAGGGGCCGGGGGCGCTCTGCCCGGTGGGCCGAGGCCGCCCGGATGACCTGCCGGTTCCTCGCGCGCCCGCCCGCATCCCGCAGGTTGATCTCTCGGTTAGGAGGTCGAAAGTCCCGGTCGCGGCGAGCACTTCGCTCCTGGCGGCCGGACGGCGCAGGGCGTGCACTGGACCGGACACCCACGGAGGCACCGATGACGACATCCCACGGCGCGGCCGACCCGGCGCCGGCCGCAGCGTACGCGCAGGCCGCGGAGGCCGCCGGGCGTGCGCCCTCGATCCACAACACCCAGCCGTGGCACTGGGAAGTGCACCCCGACCGCCTCGACCTGCGGGCCGACAGCTCCCGTGCGCTGCCCGGCACCGACCCCGACGGCCGGATGCTGACGGTCAGCTGCGGTGCCGCCCTGCACCACGCCGAGATCGCGCTGCGGGCCGCCGGCCATGCCGTCGACGTGCGCACGCTGCCCGACCCCGCCGATCCGGACCTGCTCGCCACGCTGACCGTCACCGGCGACGTCCCGGTGACGCCCGAGGCGATGCGGCTGGTGCAGGCGGCGGAGCTGCGCCACACCGACCGCCGGCCCACCGTCGACATCGCGGTGACCCCCGCGCAGGTGGAGGAGCTGCGCCAGGTCGCCGACGCGTACGGCGTGCACCTGCACCGTCTCAACCCGGACCAGGTCACCGACCTCGTCGTCGCGGTGTCCCACGCCGAGGACGCCGCCGCGGCCGAACCCGCCTGGCAGGCCGAGACCGCCCGCTGGACCGGCCCCGACCGCCCGGCCGGCGCGGGCCTGCCGCCGGAGGTCATCCCCGACCGGCGGCCCGAGACCGACGTCGGCGAGCGCGACTTCGGCACCCGCGGCACGCTCGAGGTCGGCGGCGGCCACGACAAGGCGTCCACCTATGTCGTGCTGTTCGGCGGCGACGACGACCGGGCCGCCTGGCTGCGCGCCGGGCAGGCGCTGTCCGCGGTGTGGCTGCACGCGACCGTGCAGGGGCTCGCGGTCCTGCCGTACAGCCAGGTCGTCGAGATCGACGGCACCCGCGCCATGATGCGCCGGATCCTGTCCCAGCTCGGCCACGCGTACGTCGTGCTGCGGCTGGGCGTGGCCGACCCCGAGCACGCGCTGCCGGGCCGCACTCCGCGGCTGCCGTTCGAGCAGACGACCACGGTCGACGACCTCGGCGCCTGACGCCCGCGCACCGGTGCGCGGCCTGCCTGCACCGCGCTAGTCAGGGCATCGGGCCGTACACCGCGTGCCAGGCGGTGGACATCGCCACCCCGGCGGCACCGTCCGACAGGTCCGGTGCGCCGTACGCCATCGCCGCCTCCAGCAGGGCGGAGAACGCCGCACGCCACGGCTCGGCCACCACGTCCTCGCCGTCGCCGTCGACCACCCACGCGCCGGGTCGGCCGCGCAGCCGGGCGCTGTCGCCCACCACGCGGTGCAGCAGCGCGAACCCGGAGCCGACCGGCGACGACGCGCCGCTCACCCGCGGGCCGTCCAGCCAGCGCCGCCACGCGGCACGGTAGGCCTGCTCGGCGTTGCGATGCCGGGCCTGGGCGAGCCGGTGCGCGGTCTGCTCGTCGAGGGCGCACCCGGCGTCCAGGACACGGGCCACCGCGGCACCGTACGGCCCGAACAGCAGTGCCGGGGACAGCTCCTCCAGCACGTCGACGCAGGCGGCGCGGGTGAACCCCGCGATGGGCAGCAACTCCGCCACGGCGTCGGCAAGGACGGCGCGCTCCCGCTCCGTCGCCGGTGGGACCTCCGCCACCCGGAACAGGCGCACCGGCCACCGGGTGACCAGCATCTGATCGAGGGAGCGGTGCACCAGCAGCCACGGCGGGCGCGGCGCGGGCAACGTCACCCGGCCCCCGGCCACCGCCCGCGGGTGCTCGGGATCCGTGTGGTCGACGTACAGGTAACCGGGCACCATCCGCTCCTCGCTCGACATTCCCGACGACCCTAGGACGCGGCGCGGGCCCGGTGTGAATCCCGTATTCCGTTTGCAGGTCGCGGGCGGTCGGGCGTACCTTGGTCGGCGATGTGAGCCACTGACACCTTCCCGCGCCCGCGCCCGAGGCACTGCCCGGCGGGCGGTCGAAGCTACCCGTCGGTGGTGTCCCATGTATCAGTCCCCCCTGCTCGCCCATGACCTCGTCCGCACGCACGGCGAACGCCGCGTGCTCGACGGCGTGTCCCTCACCGCCGCGCCCGGCCGCCGCATCGGCCTGATCGGCGAGAACGGCGCCGGCAAGTCGACGCTGCTGCGGCTGCTCGCCGGTGCCGACGAACCCGACTCCGGCACCGTCACCCGGCCCGCCGACCTCGGCTTCCTGCACCAGGAGATGCCGTACGACAGCACGTCGACGCTCGCCGACGTGCTCGACGACGCGCTCCGCGAGGCCCGCCATGACCTCGCCGAACTCGACCGGCTCACCCGCGCGATCGCCGACGCCGACCCGGACTCCCCCGGCTACCACGACCTGCTCGCCGCGTACGGCGAGCGCCTCGACCGCGCGCAGGAGCACGAGGCCTGGGACGCCGACCGGCGGGCCGACCTGGTCCTGACCGGGCTCGGCCTCGGCGAGGTGCCGCGCGGGCGCACCCTGGGCTCGCTGTCCGGCGGGCAGCGCGGGCGGCTCGCGCTCGCCGCGCTGCTGGTGCGGCGACCCGCCGCGCTGCTGCTCGACGAGCCCACCAACCACCTCGACGACGCCGCCGCGTCATTCCTGGAGGAGCAGCTGCGCGGTATGCCCGGCGTCGTCGTGGTGGCCAGCCACGACCGCGCGTTCCTCGACGCCGTCTGCACCGACCTGGTCGACCTCGACCCGGCGGTGGACGGTCCGATCCGATTCGGCGGCAACTACACGGCGTACCTCGCCGAGCAGCGCGCCGAACGGGAGCGCTGGCAGCGGCGCTTCGAGGAGGAGCAGGAGGAGCTGGCCGAGCTGCGCCGCGCCGTCTCGGTCACCGCGCACCAGGTCGCGCCGGGCCGCGCCCGCCGCGACAACGAGAAGATGAACTACGGCCACACCAGCGGCCGGGTGCAGAACCAGATCTCGCGCCGGGTACGCCACGCCTCACGCCGCCTCGACGAGCTCGAACGCGACCAGGTCCGCCGGCCGCCGCAGCCGCTGCGCTTCCGGGCCCCGCTGGCCGCCGACGCGGCCGACGGCACGCTGCTGTCGCTGCGTGACGTCCGGGTGCCCGGACGGCTTTCCCTCGACCGGCTCGACGTGTCCGCCACCGACCGGATCCTGGTCACCGGCGCGAACGGCGCGGGCAAGTCCACGCTGCTCGCGGTCCTCGCCGGACGGCTGGACACGACCGGCGAGGTGCGGCGGCGCCGCGGTCTGACGGTCGGGCTGCTGGCCCAGGATACGGTGTTCGACCGGCCGGACCGGACGGTGCGCGACACCTACGAGCTGGCGCTCGGTCCCGAACGGGCCGAGACCGTGCCGCTGGGCTCGCTCGGCCTGCTCGCCCCGCGCGATCTCGGCACGCCCGTCGGGGACCTGTCGGTCGGGCAGCGCCGCCGGCTCGCCCTGGCGCTGCTGGTGGCGAACCCACCCGAGCTGCTGCTGCTCGACGAGCCGACCAACCACCTGTCGCCCCGGCTCGCCGACGAGCTGGAGGACGCGCTGGGCACCGGCCCCGGCGCGATCGTGGTCGCCAGCCACGACCGCTGGCTGCGCTCCCGCTGGCCGGGCCGCGAGCTGCGGCTCTGATCCCGGAACCGCCGAACCGGGGAGATCAGCCCGCCGCGCGCCGGTAGCGGTCGGCGAGGCGATGCAGCGCGGCGGACAGCTCCGGGGCGTCCTGGACGGTGAAGTCGGCGTCGAGCAGGCCGATCCACATCGCCAGGCTCTCCGGGGTGTCCGAGCCGGTGGTGACCGCGCACGTCTGCTCGTCGATCACCTCCACCGAGCCGGCGGTCGCGGGCAACCGCTCGGCGATGACCTCGGCGGGCGCGTGCACGACGATCCGCGCCCGGTAGTGCCACATCGCGGTGGACACCCCGCGGGAGACGTACGTCGCCAGGTCCTCCGCGGGCAGCGGGCGCGGGGCGAACCGTGGCCCGCCCGGCGTGCGCGGCTCGATCCGGTCGACGCGGAACGTGCGCCAGTCGCCGCGCTGCACGTCGTAGGCGACCAGGTACCACTTGCGACCCCAGTTGACCAGCCGGTACGGCTCGGCCTCGCGGCGGGTCGCGGTGCCGTCGTGGGCGCGGTAGTCGAACCGCACGCGCTCGTGGTCGCGGCACGCGGCCGCCAGGGCCGTCAGCACCTGCGGATCGACCTCCGGTCCGCGCCGCCGCGCCGGCACGGCCACGGTGTACGTCTGCAGCGCGTTCACCCGGCGGCGCAGCCGCACCGGCAGCACCTGCTCCACCTTGGCCAGTGCCCGCAGCGAGGTGTCCTCCACCCCGGCGATCGAACCGGCGGCGGCCGAGCGCAGCCCCACCGCGACCGCCACGGCCTCCTCGTCGTCGAGCAGCAGCGGCGGCAGGTTCGCGCCCGCGCCGAGGCGGTAGCCGCCGATCGCCCCGCGCGTGGCGTGCACGGGGTAGCCGAGGTTGCGCAGCCGGTCGACGTCGTTGCGCACGGTGCGGGTGCTCACCGCCAGCCGGTCGGCGAGTTCGGTGCCCGACCACTCGCGCGGGGTCTGCAGCAGGGACAGCAGTTTCAGCAGGCGGGCCGAGGTCTCCAACATGCCGTCGATTCTGCCAGGGCATTAGGAACGTACTGTTCCTAATGCCCTGGCAGGGTCATCGGCATGGAGAACATCAGCAACGGCCGCCGCTGGCTCGGCCTCATGGCGATCCTCGCCGCGACCCTCATGAACCTGCTCGACTCGACGGTGGTCAACGTCGCCGGCCCCGCGATCCTCGCCGACCTGGACGGCACGTACGTCGACCTGCAGTGGATCGCCGCCGGCTACACCCTCGCGCTGACCGTGGGGCTGCTCGTCGGCGGGCGGCTGGGCGACATGTTCGGCCGCCGCCGGGTCCTGCTCGTCGGCGTCGTCGGCTTCCTGGCCGCCTCGGCGCTGTGCGCGGCGGCCTGGTCGCCCGAGTCGCTCATCGTGGCGCGGGTGGTGCAGGGCCTGTTCGGCGCCGTCATGATCCCGCAGGGCTTCGGCCTGATCCGGGACCTGTTCGGCCCCGCCGACTTCGGCAAGGCGTTCGGGGTGTTCGGCCCGGCGATCGGCCTGTCCACGATCCTCGGCCCGGTCGTGTCCGGCATCCTCGTCGACGCCGACCTGTTCGGCACCGGCTGGCGCATGGTGTTCGCCATCAACCTGCCGCTCGGTGCGTTCGCGCTGATCGCGGGCCTGCGTACGCTTCCCGCGGGGCTCGGCGCGGTCCGCGCCCGGCGGCTGGACACGACCGGCGCGGTGCTCGCCGCCGTGGGCGTGTTCCTGCTGGTGTTCCCGCTGATGCAGGGCCGCGAGCTGGGCTGGCCCGCCTGGACCTGGGCCATGCTGGCCGCGTCGGTGGTGGTGCTCGGGCTGTTCACCGTCCACCAGCGGCGCCGCAGCAGCACCGGGCGCACGCCGCTGGTCGAGCTGAGCGTGTTCAGCAAGCGCTCGTACACCTCGGGTGCGCTGTTCGTGCTGGTGTTCTTCGGCGCCATCGTCGGCTTCTCGCTCGCGGTCGGGCTGTTCCTGCAGCTGGGCCTGGGGCACAGCCCAGTGAAGGCCAGCGTGAGCATGTCCGCGTGGGCGATCGGCGCGTTCCTCGGCTCCGGCTTCAGCGCCGGTGCCATGGCCAAACTGGGCCGCCGCATCCTGCACCTCGGCCTGGCCCTGATGACCGCCGGGCTGGTCCTGCTCTACGCCATGTTCACCCAGCACGGTCTGGGCATCGGCGGCTGGTCGCTGGCGCTGCCGCTGCTGGTGTACGGCCTCGGCATGGGCATGATCTTCGTGCCGCTGTTCGACGTGATCATGGGCGAGATCGCCGACCACGAGGTCGGCTCGGCCTCGGGGATCCTGGAGTCGATCCAGCAGCTGGGTGCCTCGCTCGGGGTCGCCGCGCTGGGCACGGTGTTCTTCGCGGCGGCCGGCGTGAGCGGCCAGGCGGCCGGGTTCCTGGTGGCCTCCGAGCGCGTGACGCTGGTGACGATCGCGCTGACCGCGGTCGCGTTCGGACTGGCGTTCCTGCTGCCGCGCCACGCCCGCAGGCACGAGCCCGCCGCGCCGGAGCAGCAGGTGCCGGTCACCCCGGCCCCCGAGCGGGAGCCCGCACTGGTCTGACCGCGATGCCACGCGGGGCGGGTCGACGACCCGCCCCGCGTCCGGCTGTACCGGCCCGGAGTGGTCGCCTCAGGGGCGCCGGAAGGTCCCGCCGCAACCCGCATTTGGCCGGAACGTTCCTGAGTAGTAACTTGGCGCGGACAATCTTCTGGCTGGACCGACGCACACGGCGGGTTGGCAACACCGCGGCGTCAGGCATGGAGGCCGCACCAATGACTTCGTACACCGTCACCATCACGCCCGACGACCCGTCGCTCGCCGTCACCACCATCCGCCTCGACCTCGACAACGGCGCGGCCTCGGTACGCGAACTGCGCCTGCAGCCCGGCACCGGCGGCGGCCTGCTCCCCGGCGAGCTGCCCGTGCTCAACCTGAACCAGCTGGTGCAGGCCGTGATCGCCGCGACCACGGCCCCGGCGACCGCCGCGCCCGCTGCAGCGGCCGCCAAGGTGGCTCCGCAGGCCCCGGCACCGGCGGCCGAGCCCGTCGCGGCCGCGCGGTCGGGCCGCACGCGGAGGCGGCCGTTCGCGACGCCTGCACCCGGCGAGCTGGACATGCAGGCGCCCGCGGCGGAACCCGTCGCGGCGGCGAGCCCGTCCCCACGCAAGCGCGCCAAGGCGGCGGCCGCCGACGCGCCCGGCAAGAGCGCCACCGCCGGCAGGCGGCCGGCCAAGGCACCGGCCGCCGACGCGCTGCCGGACACGCCCGGCACCGGCAAGCGGAACGGATCGGCGCAGGCCGGCCGGGCTAAGGCCGACGCCGCGCTGGCCGCTGCGACGAAGGCCGGCACCGCGAAGGCCGCTGCGGCGAAGGCGTCACCGCGCAAGGCGATCCGCGCGGACGAGGCACCGGCGCAGGCCACCCCGCGCACTAAGGCGGCGGACCCGGCCCCGGCCGACGCGAACGGTGCCGCGTCAGGCCCGAGCCGGACCTACCGCAAGCTGCCCGACGACTTCGCGCAGGTGATGCGGCAGGCCGGCAGCAGCGCCAGCGTCATCGCCGACCACTACGGCGTGCCCCGGCACACCGCGTACGGCTGGATCCGCACCGCGGGCCGCAAGACCACCGCTGCCTGACCGTCACCGGGCCGGAGGTGGCCGCCCACCTCCGGCCCGGCGGCGCAAGCGGATAACCGGGGGCCGATGCGCGAATGTCGGCTCGACGACAGCGCCCGCAGCCCGCCCGCGCGTCGAATGGTATTAGTGCACAGAAGAACCGTGACACGCTTCACGCCCCTTCGACGATGCCCCTGTCCAGCAGCGATGCTGTACGACATCCGTCATTCGACGGCGCTCCCGGGCTTCGCGAATAATCGCGCGCAATCAATGCCGCACGCCTTCCAGAATCCCGTTCATGCGCCACCGCGGCGCTCCCGAATGGGCGACAGTGAAGGACCACGAAAGTGCGGAACACCCTGAGGCGCTTGGTGACCACGGCGACCGCCGTCGTCGCGGCGCTCGCGCTCAACCTGACCCCGGCGGCGGCCGACCCACAGGTCGACTCTGTCCAGGGCAGCCGGCTCGCGTCGGCCGCGACCGAGCTGATCACCAACCTCGACGGCATCGGCTGGCCGGCCGAGCGCGCCTACAACTCGTACGGCACGCCGAGCCGGATCACGTTCGGCACGCCGGGCCAGCCGACCACGTACCGCAACGTCAGCCAGTGCGCCACGTTCGTCCGCCGGCTGATGAGCCACCGCTTCAGCTGGGCGACCGGTGACTGGTTCACCGCGGAGTTCGGCGACGACTTCCCCGACAGCGCCGAGTTCCACGACGCCTTCGCCGCCGACATCGCCCGCACCGACGACATCCCCGACGTCCGCGGGTTCCGGCTGCACGTCTTCCCGTACTTCAACCTGGAGGCCGGGGACATCATGGCCATCAGGTACGACGACGACACGTCGTCCGGCAGCGGGCACATGGCGATCATCGGCACCGGCAGCCACCTGGTGGACGACAGCAACCCGGCGCACCGCGAGTGGGCGATCCGGGTCATGGACAGCTCGTCGTCCCCGCACGGCGACCCGGCCGCCGGCCACCCGTTCCCCGACACCCGGTTCTACCTCGACCCGCAGTCGGGCACCTGGACCGAGGCCGACGGGGCCGGCATGGGCTGGATGTTCATCCGCACCAGCCGTGCCGACGGCGCGATCATCGCGCACCGCTGGAGCTCCGACGAGTCCACCTGGCACAGCATGGCGGACCGCCCGATCAACTTCGGCCGGATCGACCTCTACGCCTGACATCGACTCCACAGGCGCAACGCGTCACGGCTTACTCGTCTGGGGAGGTGGACACATCCCCAGACGAGTAAGGGCTCGGGACAACCGGCCGTGCTGCGGCTCCTGCCGTCACCCGGATCACGGGGTGCGGCGGACACCGGCGAGGTTTATGCCGACCCGCTCCCGGGAGAGACGCGACCCTGGAATTATGAACACCGCCGACTGATGTCCATTACGCAACTTTTATACCTTCCTAAGTTGGTGGATGACTATGAGGACCTGGTTCATCACCGGTGGGACGCCGGGAGGGTTCGGCTTGGCATACGCCGAGGCCGCACTCGACAGCGGCGACCGCGTGGTGCTGACCGCACGGCGGACCGAGCAACTGCGGGAATGGGAGAGCCTCCAGGAGGGACGGGCACTGGTGCTGCCCCTGGACGTCACCGACGACGAGCAGGTCCGGCAGGCGGTGCGGGCCGCCGAGGAGCACTTCGGCGGCATCGACGTGCTCGTCAACAACGCGGGCCGCGGCTGGTACGGGTCGATCGAGGGCATGGCCGACGACGCGGTGCGCCGGCAGTTCGAGGTGAACTTCTTCGCGGTGCTCGCGGTCATCCGGGCCGTGCTGCCCGGCATGCGCGCCAGGGGCAGCGGCTGGATCGTCAACATGTCCTCGGTCGCCGGTCTGGTCGGCGTGACCGGCTTCGGCCACTACAGCGCCACCAAGTTCGCGCTCGAAGCCGTGACCGAGGTCCTCCGCACCGAGGTGGAGCCGCTGGGCATCCGGGTCATGGCGGTCGAGCCGGGAGCGTTCCGCACCCGCGCGTACGCCGGCTTCGCGGACGAGCCCGTCACCGAGACCATCACCGACTACCGGCCGTTGCTGGACCGCGTGCGGGCCGCGATGGTCGACCAGGACGGCAGGCAGCCTGGGGACCCACACCGCGGTGCCCGCGCCGTCATCGCCGCCATGGCCCAGGAGCAGCCGCCGCATCGGCTCGTGCTCGGCGGTGCCGGGTTCGACGCCGTCGTCGGCGCGCTCAACCGGACCCTGGCCGACATCCGCGCGTCCGAGCCGCTCTCCCGCGGCGCCGACTTCGACAGCGGCGACGCCGGTCCGCAGTGAGCGATCGCCACGGCTTGCTCGTCTGGGAAGAGC
This sequence comes from Catellatospora sp. NPDC049609, assembly GCF_040675365.1. Taxonomy (NCBI): domain Bacteria; kingdom Bacillati; phylum Actinomycetota; class Actinomycetes; order Micromonosporales; family Micromonosporaceae; genus Catellatospora; species Catellatospora sp. NPDC049609. The sequence goes on from NZ_JBFAOU010000013.1 coordinate 41,307, forward strand.
TCGATCCCCAGACGAGCAAGCGGGTGCATGGGAGCGCCGAGACCTCAGCTCGCAGGCTCGCGACGCGTACCGCCGGGCTCACTCCTGCGCGGGCCGGGAAGGCTTGCCCACCGGCATGATCGTGGCGAGCATCGTCGCGACGTGGCGTTCCTTGTCGTCCTTGACCGCGTACACGTCGGCGGCGGCGATCACCAGCCGGGACGACGCCTTGATCACCCGGCCGCGCCCGATCAGCCGGTCGCCGATGGCCGGGGCGAGCAGGTGCAGCTTGTACTCGGAGGTCACCACGTCGCCGACCACCGACGCCGCGGCCCAGGCGCACGCGTTGTCGGCCACGCACCCCACCACCGCGCCGTGCGCGAACCCGTGGTGCTGGGTCAGCTCCGGGCGGATCGGCACCGTCAGCTCGGCGATGCCCTTGCCGCACTCCAGGATCTCGGCACCGAGCAGCGAGTTGAACGGCGACGCCTTGATGACCTCGCGCATGATCTCCAGCGTGGCGACGGGGCGGTTGTCGATCGGTTCCATCAGTCCTCCGGGCAGGGGTGAGAGGTGGGTCAGACCATCGAGGACGCGCGCGGCGTCCAGAGTTCGAAGTCGGCGTCCAGGTAACGCCGCCGGGCCGCGGCACGCATGATCTTGCCGCTGCTGGTCTTCTGCAGCTGGACGGGCTTGGTCAGGACCAGATCGCCGAGCGAGATCTCGTGCTCGCGCGTCACCGCGGCACGGATCGACGAAGCTACATCCATCCGGTCAGCTTCCCACAGCTGCTCCCGCTTGATCTCCTGGACCACGACGAGCCGCTCCCCGTCCGGGCCGGGGACCGAGAACGCCGCGCACCCGCCCTCCTGCAGCGCGGCGTGCGCCGTCTGGACCGTGTACTCGATGTCCTGCGGGTAGAGGTTCCTGCCCCGGACGATGATCATGTCCTTGAGCCGGCCGACGATGTACAGCTCGCCGTCGCGCAGGAACCCCAGATCGCCGGTACGCAGATACGCACGCTCGTCCCCCGCGAGCCGCGCCTGGAACGTGGCGGCGGTCGCCTCGGCGTTGCGCCAGTAGCCCTTGGTGACGTTGCCCCCGCTGACCCAGATCTCGCCGATCTCGTCGTCGGCGCACCGCCGGCCGGTCTCCGGGTCGACGATCCGGACCTGCTGCCCGGGCGCGACCGCACCGGACCCGACGAGGGTCTGGCTGCGGCCCGCCGTGCCCGGGACGAAGCGGCGCCGGCCGAGCGCGTCCACATCGGCCTCCCGCACCCGCGCACCTCGGCCCAGACCGGCGCCGCTGACCATCAGCGTGGCCTCGGCGAGCCCGTAGCAGGGAAAGTGCGCCTCGGCGCGGAAACCCACCGGGGCGAACGTCTCGGCGAACCGCTGCAGCGTGTCGTGCCGGATCGGCTCCGCCCCGTTGAAAGCGATCCTCCAGCTGCCGAGGTCGACCTCGGGCACGCCCTGCTTGGCGGCCCGCGCCACGCACGCCTCGTACGCGAAGTTCGGGCCGCCGCTGGTGTGGGCGCGGTAGCGGGACACGGCGGTCAGCCAGCGTAGCGGCCACCGGATGAACACCAGCGGCGACATCAGGACGCTCGTCGAGCCGACGTAGAGCGGGTTGAGGACGTTCCCGATGAGGCCCTGGTCGTGGTAGAGCGGGGCCCAGCCGACGACGGTGGCGTGCTCGTCGTGGCTGAAGGCAGCCGTCATCATCTCCTGGTTGGCGATCAGGTTGCCGTGGGTGACCATGACGCCCTTCGGCGCCGACGTCGAGCCGGAGGTGTACTGCAGGAACGCGACGGCGTCGGCGTCGCACGGCTGCGGCGCGAAGCCGGGGCCGGGCGCGGCATCCACCCGGTCCACGTCCAGCCAGGACGCCGTCGCGGCGAGCGTCGCCAGGTTGCGGCGCGCGGACTCGGCCAGGGCGCTGACCGTGAGCACGACCGCGGGCCGGGAGTCGTCGATGATGCTGAGCGTGGCGTCCTGCACGCGGGTCTTGCGCGGCCGGTTCACCGGCACGGCGATCACCCCGGCGAGCAGGCAGCCGAAGTACCCCACGATGAAGTCGAGCCCGGGCGGGAACAGCAGCAGCGCCCGGTCGCCCGGCGCGCACAGCGCGGTCAGGCGCTCGGCCACGGCCAGGGCCCGCCGATGCAGCTCGGCGTAGGTGAGGACGGCCTCCTCGGCCTCGTCCTCGTTGAGGAAGACGTACGCGCGCCGGTCCGGGGTGAGGGCGGCGCGGGTGGCCAGGATGTCAGGAAGCAAGGGTTTCGACGGCACGCGCCTGGACTCCTTCGACGATCGTTCCGGCTATCGCCGCCCGGTGACGCTGGTGGAAGAAGTGGTCACCGGGGAAGGTGTGGACGCGGAAGGCCGCCGCGGTGTGCTCGCGCCAGGCGCGGACCTCGTCGGCGTCGACCACCGGGTCCTCGGTGCCCACGAAAGCGTCGATCGGGCAGCGCAGCGCCGGGCCCGGCCGGTACGCGTACTCCTCGGTCAGCCGCAGGTCGGCCTTGATGAGCGGCACGGCGTAGCGCAGGAAGGCCGCGCTGCCGGTGCCGCTGCCGAGGGTGCCGCCCATCGTCTCCAGCGCCGCCGCGAACTCGTCGTCGGGCAGGTGGTGGATCGGGCGGCGGCGCGCGGGCAGCTGCGGCGCGCGGCGGCCGGACAGGAACAGGTGCACCGGTGGCGTCCCGGCGGCGGTGAGGCTGCGGGCCAGCTCGAACGCGATGAGCGCGCCCATGCTGTGGCCGTACAGCGCCACCGGCCGGTCGAGCTGCCGGACCTGCTCCATCAGGCCGTCCACCGCCTGGCCCGCGTCACGCGGCGCGGGCAGCGCCGCGAGGTCCTCCCGGCCGGGCAGCTGCACCCGCACCGGCAGCACCGTGGGCGGGAACAGGCCGAGCCAGCGGTTGAACGACCCCGCTCCGCCACCGGCGTGCGGCAGGCACAGCAGCGCCACGGCCGCGTCCGACGGCTCGTAGCGCAGCCATCGGCTCACCGGGCTCCCCGCACCACGACCGGCAGCCGCTGCAGGCCGCGCACGATGAAGCTGTGGTCCTGCCATTCCAGCTCGTCGCCGGCCAGCTCCAGCCGCTCCGCCCGGCGGTAGAGCGTCTCGAACACCACGCCCGCCTGCAGCTCGGCCAGCAGGCCGCCGAGGCAGCCGTGCATGCCGTGGCCGAAGGCGAGGTGCCCCCGGGCGTCGCGGGTGATGTCGAACTCGTCGGGCCTGGCGAACACCTCGGGGTCGCGGTTGGCCGCGCCCATGCACAGCAGCACCTGGTCGCCGGTGCGGATCTGCTGGCCGCCGACCTCGACGTCGCGGGTGGCCAGGCGCTTGGTCTGCTGCAGCGGGCAGTCGTAGCGCAGTGCCTCGTCGACCATCCTGGGCACCAGCTCCGGCTCCCGGCGCAGGCGCTCGTCCTGCTCCGGGTGCTGCAGCAGGGCGAGCAGGGCGTTGCCGATGAGCGACTTGGTGGTCTCGTTGCCCGCGACGAAGCACATGATGCAGACGAAGGCCAGCTCCTCGTCGGTGAGCCGGTCGCCGCTGGTGGTCCGCACGGCGAGCAGCTGGCTGATCAGGTCGTCGCCCGGCTCGGCACGGCGAGACGCGAGCACTTCGTCCAGGGCGCGGACGAACGTCGCGACGACCTCGCAGACGTACGCGAAGTCCTCGCCCTTCATCAGGCCGGGTTCGAGCAGGAACCGGATGTCGTGCGTCCACTGCCCGACACGCTCGCGCAGGCTGTCGGGCAGCGCCATCCAGTCGCACATGACGTTGACCGGCAGCTGCGCGGCCAGGTCGGCGACGGCGTCCATGCCGCCGCCGGCCCAGGCGCGGTCGAGCAGCTCCTCGGCGCGCTCGGCGATCCGGGGGCGCAGCGTCGCGACGGCGGGCGCGGTGAACACCCGGTTCACGATGCCGCGCAGCCGGGCGTGGTCGGGGTTGTCGGTGAAGACCAGCGACTTCTCGCCCAGCCGTTCGAGCTGGCCGACGTCGTCGTGGCCGTAGCGGGCCGCGTGCTGGCGCACCAGCTGCGGGATGAGCCCCGCCCCGAAGGTGCGGTCGCGCAGCACCTGCTTGACGTCGGCGTGCCGGGTCAGCACCCACATGCCCATGGTGCGGTGCACGGGTTTGGTCTCGCGCAGGTGCCGGTAGGCGGTGTACGGGTCGCGCCGGAAGTCGGCGCTGAACGGGTTGAACCTGACCTGGGGCGTCTGCACGGTCATGCGGCGACTCCCCGCGCCCCGAACCGCCTGTCGCTGTAAGGCCGGAAGACGAGCCGGAGCAGGCACAGCTTGCCCATCCGGAAGCCGAGCGCGGAAAGTTTCAGGTAGCGCGCGTACCGGGCGACGGTCTCCGGCCCGACCAGGTCGGTCGCCTCGTCCCGGTGGGCCCGCAGCCGGCGCCCCCACTCCTCCAGGGTGCGCGCGTAGTCGAGCCTCCCGTTGCCCACCGACTCGATCTCGAACACGCCCTCGGCCGCCTGCGCGATCTCGGCGAACGTCGGCAGGTCCGCGTTGGGGAAGATCTCCTGCTGGATGAACGTGCTGGCGTCCGACGGCGACATGTCGGCGTACGCGATGGTCTGCAGGGACAGCGCGCCGTCGTCGTGGAGCCAGTCGCGGCAGCGGGCGAAGAACTCGCGGTAGATCCGGATCTTCTGCGCCGCCGTCTCGTCGGGCCGCGCGAAGTGCTCGAACGCCCCGATGGAGATGATGCCGTCGAAGCGCTCGGCCGGCTGGTGGTGCATCCAGTTCTCGATGCGCACCTCGACTCCGGGGTAGTCGCGGGAGCGGACGTACTCGGCCTGCTCCTCACTGAGGGTCAGGCCGACGGACCGGGCGACGCCGTGCGTGGTCGACAGCCGTTCGAGGATCGCTCCCCAGCCGCAGCCGACGTCGAGCACGCTGCCGGCACGGTGGGCGCGCACGGCGTCCAGGTGGTGGCGCAGCTTGCGTTCCTGCGCCTGCTCCAGCGTGTCGTCGGGGCCGGCCCAGAGCGCGCAGGAGTAGCTGAGCGAGCTGTCCAGCCAGAGGCGGTAGAAGTCGTTGCCGACGTCGTAGTGGTGGCGGATGGCCGCCGCCGCCTCGTCCGCGCGCTGCGCCTCGGTCGTCACCACCACCGCTACACCCCGCGTTGCCGCTGGATCGCGGTGTGCAGGTACGCCGTCACCGCGTTGAGGGTCGGGTTCTCGAACAGCGCCTCCGGCGGCAGGTCGACGCCGAACTTCTCCTCGATGTCGATCAGCAGCGAGACCGCGAGCGCCGAGTCGAGACCGAGCCGGTCGAAGTCGGCGGCCGGGTCGACGTCCGCGACGGGGATCTCGAGCAGGGTCGCGACGGCCTGCCGGCACCAGTCGGTGATCTCGTCCTGGGTCAGGTTGGCGATGTCGCCGGTTGTCGTCATCGGAGGCTTCCTTAGGCTGCGGGGTTGGCGGAGACGGCGTTGCGGGTGAGGCGTTTGGCTGCCCTGCGCTCCTCGGCGGGCAGCTTGAGGTCGGACGCGAGGCCGGCGAGCGCGAGCATCCTGATGACCCAGTAGCCGGGGTCGAGGCGATACCAGTCCAGCCCGAAGGAGGGCGACTCGGGGAACGCGTGGTGGTTGTTGTGCCACGACTCGCCGAGGGTGAGCAGCGCGAAGACCCCGCCGTTGCGGCTGTTCTCCCGGGACTCGTAGGCCTTGGTGCCGAACATGTGCAGGAAGGAGTTGATCGCCCAAACGATGTGCTCCAGGATGAAGATCCGCGCGAGGCCGCCCCAGAGCAGCCCGCTGACCGCCCCGGTCCAGCTCCAGCTGACCAGGCCGCCGACGACGCCCGGCAGCACGAGTCCGAGCACGACCCAGTAGTAGTACAGGCGGGCGACGCGGATCAGCGGCTTGTTCTTCAGCAGGTCCGGCGCGTAGTGCACGATGTTCGGGTACTCATGGCGGCGCATCCACAGGAAGTGGGAGTGCACCAGCCCGGTGAGCCGGCCCTTGACGCCGCCGCCGGACAGGTTCGGCGAGTGCGGGTCCCCCTCGCGGTCGCTGCACTCGTGGTGCCTGCGGTGCAGCGCGACCCAGGAGACCATGCCGCCCTGGCCGGCCATCGAGCCGAGGATCGCCAGCGTCGCGGCGACCCAGGGCGCCGCCTTGAAGGTGCGGTGCGTGAACAGGCGGTGGTAGCCGACCGTCACCCCGATCCCGGTCAGCAGCCACATCCCGAACAGCAGCGCGAGCTCCAGGACGCCGAACGGATGGACCCACAGAAACGCGATGGCGGCCGCCATTCCGAAGAACGGAAGGACGTCGAAGAGGAGGAAGTGACGCCGTTGCAGGCGATGGATATAGGGATTGCTGATTGCTTTCTTGCGGTGGTCGGCCTCGCTCTCCACCACGAAGTCGGAATTGTGGGCAGCGAACGCCGAGCTCTCCTGCGCCATCTCGATCCCCCATCCTGAGGCAGCATCAAATATCGAGATATTTAAGTTCAACAGGGAGCAACTGTAGGCGAGCGGCTCAAGGTCCGCAAGGCCGAATGCCCTGACCCGAGGGCAAATTCGGCGTTAACAACATCTCACTCACGCAGCACGCGATAGATATTGGCTGATGCCGTGCATGATCGTCCCGCTCGGCCACCGCGCGACCCCGGTCCACTTCGGACAGTACGGTAAAGAAGCCGACAAGGCGCGACGGAAATGCTTGCCGCAAACGGCAATCAGCGATGAGACGACGGATCGGCACCGTCACCTCATCGCTGATTGCGGGTCGTTACATGCGCATGTGCTTATGCGCGCCCGCGTCTATTCGAAGCGGGCGGGATCACCGGCGCCCACGCGCAGGATCTCGGGCTCGCCCTCGGACAGGTCGACGACGGTGGTGGGCTCGGTGCCGCACTCCCCCGAGTCGATGACCGCGTCCACGAGGTGGTCCAGGCGCTCCTTGATCTCCCAGCCCTGGGTCATCGGCTCCTCGTCGCCGGGCAGCAGCAGCGTGCTGGAGACCAGCGGCTCGCCGAGCTCGGCCAGCAGCGCCTGCGCGACGGGATGCTCCGGGATGCGTACGCCCACGGTGTGCTTCTTCGGGTGCAGCATGCGCCGCGGCACCTCACGCAGCGCCGGCAGGATGAACGTGTACGGCCCCGGCGTGGACGCCTTGACCAGCCGGAAGACCGAGTTGTCGACCTTGACGAACTGGCCCAGCTGCGCGAAGTCGCGGCAGACCAGGGTGAAGTGGTGCCGCTCGTCCAGCTTGCGGATGTCGCGGATGCGGTCGAGCCCCGCCTTGTCGCCCAGCTTGCAGCCGAAGGCGAAGCAGGAGTCGGTGGGGTAGGCGATCAGCCCGCCCTCCCGCACGATGTCCACGACCTGGCGGATCGTGCGGGACTGCGGGTTTTCCGGATGCACGTCGAAGTACCTGGCCACACGCCGAGAGTAGTACGCAGCATCGTGCCGCCGGGCGAACCCCGCCCGACCCGCCGGTCAGGTGCGCACCAGCGGCAGCACGTGCTCGCCGACCCGCCGCGCCTCCTCCAGGTGCGGCCAGGCCGACAGGATGAACTCGTCCACGCCCAGCGCCGCGTACTCGCCGAGCCGCTCGGCGACCTCGGCGTAGCTGCCGACCAGCGCGGTGCCCGCGCCCTCGCGCACCAGGCCCACCCCCGCCCACAGGTTCGGCGCGACGACCAGGCCGTCCGCGCGGCCGCCGTGCAGCGCCGCCATGCGCGCCTGCCCGACCGACTCCATCCTGGCGAACCGCTGCTGCGCGGCGGCGATGCGCGCCGGGTCCATGCCCGCCAGCAGCCGGTCCGCCTCCGCCCACGCCTCCTGCGCGGTGGGCCGGGCGATCACGTGGATGCGCAGGCCCAGGCGCAGCGTACGGCCGTGCTCGGCGGCCAGCGCGCGCATCCGGGCGACCCGCTCGCCGATCGCCGCGGGCGGCTCGCCCCACATCAGGTACACATCGGACAGCCGCGCGGCCACCTGCTCCGCGGCGGCGGACGCGCCACCGAGGTAGATCGGCGGCGCCGGGTCCAGCGCCTGCCCGAGCCCGCCCGCCTCGACCCGGTAGTGGCTGCCCTGGTGGTCGAACTTCTCCCCGGCCCAGCAGCGCCGGATGACCTCCAGGCAGTCGGCCGTGCGGGCGTAGCGCTCGCCGTGGTCCAGGAAGTCGCCGTACGCGCGCTGCTCGCCCCCGTCGCCGCCGGTCACCGCGTTCAGCGCGAGCCGCCCGCCGGACATCGCCTGGAACGCCTCGGCCTGCTGGGCGATGAGCGTGGGCAGGGCGAAGCCGGTGCGGAACGCGACCAGCAGCTTCAGCCGCTCGGTGTGCTGCGCGACCGCCGCGCACACGATCCACGGGTCGGGGCAGGCCGCGCCGACCGGCGTGAGCGCGGCGGTGAACCCGGACTGCTCGGCCGCCCGGCCCACCTCGGCCAGGTAACCGATGGACGCCGCCCGGGAGTGCCGGGCCGCGCCCGCGGCGACCGTGGCCGAACCCACCTCGGTGCCGTCGCCGGACGTCGGCAGGAACCAGTGGAACTGCGTCATCGGTCGCCTCCTGACTCGCCCCGGTAGGTATTCCTATATTCCCGACCGGACCGCTAGCTTATGCGGCCCCGGAGCTTCGGCGATCGGCCACCCCTGGGCGGCCGCATCGCCGCCCAGGGGTGGCCCGGGCCGGCTCCATCGACTACACGACCCGAAGGTGGCCGCCCGCCTCACATCCAGCGGTCGCCGAGCAGCAGGCGCCTACCCCAGTCGTCGTACGGGATCGACTCGCCCGCGTACAGCGGGTGGAAGTAAGCGAACGCGACGACGACCAGCAGCACGTACGCCCCGGCCACGATCGCGCCGGTGAACTGCCGGTTGGCGTCCGGCGGCCGGCCCGGCGGGCTGGTCATGATCGCGCCGAGCACGTACACCACCGCCAGGATGAGGAACGGCAGGGCGGGCAGGGCGTAGAAGGCGAACATGGTGCGCTCGGGGTAGAAGAACCACGGGATCAGCGCCGCGCCGGCCATGGCCAGGACCGCGGCCGCACGCCAGTCCCGGCGGGCGATGCCGAACCAGATCGCGGCGCCCAGCGCGGGCAGGAAGCTCCACCACAGGATCGGCGTGCCCAGCATCAGCACGTCGGCCATGCACCGCTCGGCGCCGCACCCCGGGGCCTCGCTGCGGTAGAACAGCACCGGCCGCCCGAGCAGCAGCCACTGGATCGGCGCCCACTCGCCCGCCGACTGGTAGGTGTGCGGGTTGGTGGCCGTGGTGATCGCCTGGTGCGAGCCGTACGCCTGCTCGTGGTAGTTCCACAGGTTGCGCAGCGCGCCCCAGAAGGCGGGCTCCTCCTGGCCGCTGTCGCGCAGCCAGTGCCGACCCCAGCCGCCGTCGGTCGACAGCCAGCCGCTCCAGCTGGTCAGGTACACACCCAGCATGAACGGCAGCCCGCTCAGCAGCCATCCGGTCTCGTCGAGCAGCGTGTCGCGGATCGGGCGGCGCACCCCGACGCCGCGCCGGGCGCCGATCTCCCACCACAGGATCAGCAGCACGAACACGGGCACGAACGCCAGCGCCGACCACTTCACCGCAAGCGCGCAGCCCAGCAGCACGGCGGTGGCCAGCCGCCACCACGGCACGGCGTGCGGCGGGCGGGCGGCCCGGCCCCGCACGGCGGGGTCCCCGCCGTCCTCCACGAACCGCAGCCACCTGGCGCGACGCTGGTCGCGGTCGCGCAGCAGCGCGCCGAAGGCGGCCAGCACGAAGAACATCAGGAAGACGTCGAGCAGCGCCGAGCGCGAGAGCACGAAGTGCATGCCGTCGAACGCCAGCAGCAGGCCCGCGGCGCAGCCCAGCACCATCGAGCCGAACAGCCGCATGGCGATCCGGGTGAGCAGCAGCACCGACAGCGTGCCGAACACGGCGGTGGCCAGTCGCCAGCCCGCCTCGTTATAGCCGAGGACCTGCTCCCCGAGCCCGATGAGCCACTTGCCGAGCGGCGGGTGCACCACGTACCCGGCGGTGTTGTCCTTCTCGTTCCACTCGAAGCCCTTCTCCCAGAGCCAGTGGGCGTCGGTGGCGTAGTAGGTCTCGTCGAAGATCTTGCCCGGGGGATGGGCCAGGTTGTTCAGCCGCAGCAGGCCCGCCAGCAGGGTGACCAGCAGCGCCGCCGGCCAGGCGTACGGATCCAGCACCGGCGGCGACAGTCGGCGTCGCAGCACGTCGGGCACGGGGGTCGCGACGCTGGTCGCCTGGCGGGGCCGCGGCACGTGGACCGTTTGGGTCATGGCCGCATGGTAGGCGGTCGTGATCGCGTTGCCGAGTGCCCGCCCGGCGGTCCGCGGGACGACGGACTCGCGTCGGCGTCGTGATGGGACAGAGAACGGTTACTGGATAAGTCTTGTATCACTGCGGACACGTGCTCTATGTTCTGTGCACTCATCGGGGGGAACCGTTTACGAAAGATCGATGTAGCTCTGCCGTAAAGGACCGACATGAAGCTGTCCCGCCGTCACCTGCTGCAGGCCGGTGGCGCCACCGCACTCGGCACCCTCACCCTCCCGGCGCTCGCCGCCCCCGCGCATGCCGCGGACGAGTTCGACACGCTGCGCCTGCGCTACCGCGACTCGATCACCGGCACCGGGTTCGACCCCGCCGCGCAGCCGTTCGCCTCCCGCCTGGCCGCCATCGGCGACGTCGCCGCCGAGCGCCGCGCGGCGATGACCCCCGGCGCCGCGGCGCTCTGGCCCGACCTGCCGCTCGACGTCTCGTCCTCGGTCACCGGCAGCTACTCCCGGCTGCGCGCGATGGCCCTGGCCTGGGCCCTGCCCGGGACCGGCCTGACCGGCGACACCACCCTGCGCGGCGAGATCATCGCCGGGCTCGACCAACTGCACGCGGCCGTCTACAAGCCGTCCACCGCCTGGTTCGGCAACTGGTGGGACTGGAACATCGGCACCCCGCAGACGCTGCTGGACATCATGGCCCTGCTCTACGACCACCTCACCGCGACCCGGATCAGCAACTGGCTGGCCGCCGTGGACACCTTCGCCCCGGCGGTCGCGCCGCTGCTCAACGGCGGCGCGAGCACCGGGGCCAACCGCTCCGACGTGTGCCTGGTCATCGCCCGGCGCGGCATCGTCGGCAAGAACGCCACGAAGATCGCCGCCGCCCGCGACGGCCTCTCCCCGATCTTCGAGTACGTGCGCACCGGCGACGGCTACTACGAGGACGGCTCCTTCATCCAGCACGGCGTGGTGCCGTACGCGGGCACCTACGGCGCGGCGCTGCTGTCCGGCCTGTCCGGGCTGTTCGGGCTGCTGGCCGGCTCGACGTGGGCGGTGACCGACCCGCACCGGCAGATCGCGTTCGACGCGATGACCCGCTCCTGGGCGCCGTTCGTCTACAACGGACTGATCATGGACTGCGTCAGCGGGCGTGGGGTCAGCCGCGGCCTGTCCGTGGGCGACGCGCTCGGCGTCCAGGGCGACGACCACGTCCGCGGGCACGGCATCGTGGCGAACTTCGTCCGGATGGCCGACGCCGCATCCCCGGCCGAGGCCGCCGCCTGGCGGTCCATGGTCAAGGGCTGGATCCAGCGCGAATACTGGGGCAACCTCGCCGACGACCCGGTGCTGAGCCTGCCGTCGCTGGCGGCCTGCCTGGCGGTGCGCGACAACGCGTCGATCACCGCGGCGGCCGAGCCGGTGCACCACCGCCTGTTCCCGTCGCAGGACCAGGCCGTGCACCGCCGCGCGGGCTGGGCCGCGTCGATCGCCATGTGCTCCAAGCGCACCACGTTTTACGAGACCGGCAACGGCGAGCACCTCAAGGGCTGGCACACCAACAACGGGATGCTCTCCTACTGGGGCTCCACCTGGGGCAACGGGCAGTACTCCGACGCGTTCTGGCCGACCGTGGACCCGTACCGGCTGCCCGGCACGACGACGTCGAAGAAGGCGCTGGCCGACGGCGCGGGCGGCACCTGGGGCGCGCCCGACCCCGGCACGAGCTGGGTCGGCGGCGCGACCGACGGCACGTACGCGGCGCTCGGCCAGGACACCCGCGGGCTGCAGTCGACCCTGCAGGCGAAGAAGTCCTGGTTCTGTCTGGACGACAGCATCGTCTGCCTCGGCGCGGGCATCAGCAGCGCCGACGGCACCGCCGTCGAGACCATCGTGGACAACCGCAACCTCGGCGGCGGCACCGGCATCCAGCCGCTGGTCGTCGACGGCACCGCGCAGCCGACCACGATCGGCTGGTCGGCGACGCTGAGCGGCGTCGGCTGGGCGCACAACTCGTTCGCGGGCATCGTGTTCCCCGGCGGCGCCACCGTGAAGGCGCTGCGGGAGGCGCGCTCGGGCAGCTGGTCGCAGATCAACACCGGCGGCACCACCGAGGTGCTGACCCGCCGGTACCTGACGCTCTACGTCGACCACGGCGTGAACCCGTCGGCCGGGTCGTACCGCTACATCCTCATGCCCGGCGCGGACACCGCCGCCACCGCCGCACGGGCGGCCGCACCGACCGTCAGCGTGCTGGCCAACACCGCGAGCGTGCAGGCGATCAGCGACACCACCACCGGCGTCAGCGCGGCGAACTTCTTCGCCGCGGGCACCGCCGGGCCGATCACGGTCAGCGCGCCCTGCTCGGTGCTGATGCGCGAGTCCGGCGGGCAGCTCAAGGTGTCCGTGGCCGACCCGACCCGGGCCGCGACCACGATCACCGTCACCATCGCCCGCGGCGGCTACGCCACCGCGTCCGGCGACGGCCGGATCAGCGTCACCGGCCTCAACCCGATCACGCTGGTCGTCGAGGTCGGCGGCGCACTGGGCGCCAGCCGCACCATCACCTTCGGCACCGGCGGCGCGGTCACCGGCGGGCAGCACGTGTCGCTGCCGCCCACCGCCGACGCGTACGTCCGCGACGGCGGCTACGCCACCGCCAACTACGGCGCCGACAGCACCCTGGTGGTCAAGAACGACGGCACCGGGTACGCCCGCAGGTCGTACCTCAAGTTCGACCTCACCTCGCTGCCCGCCGCGCCGAAACGGGCCGTGCTCTGGGTCAGCGGCAACACCGCCGACTCCGTCGGCACGCACACCACCATCTCCGCGTACGCCGTCAGCGCCGACGGCTGGACGGAGAACGCGGTCACCTGGAACACCGCACCGGCACTCGGCGCGTTGCTGTCCACCGCGCCGCTGTGCCAGGTCGCCGACTGGATCCCGCTCGACGTGACCGCGTTCGTGCAGGCCCAGCACGCGGGCGACAGGGTCGCCACGATCGCCCTCTGGCAGGCCGCGCTCGGCCGGGCGACGCAGCTCAACAGCCGCACCAACACCACCCGCCCGCCGTTCCTGCAGGTCGTCACCGGCTGACGGCCGCCGCCCGATCGAGGCTCCGCCCGCACGGGCGGTGCCTCGATCACGGCGCGGGCCGGGCAGGCTGCTCGCGACGCCGTGCATCGCGCTGCGGGTGACCGCTCCGTCAGACCGCGGCCACCCGCTGCGGTTCACGACGGCGCGACGGCAGCGCCGCGAGCGCGAGACCGAGCAGCGCGGCGGCGCACCCCGCGGCCAGGAAGAGCGAGAACGTCGGCTGCCCGAGCCACTCCCACAGCGGGTGCCAGCTCGGGTGCGGCTCGCCCAGGTGGTGATTGACCATGAACGGCGCGACGTACAGCACGGGCGGCCACCACAGCGTCATGGTGATGCCGAACAGCACGTTCACCACCACGCGGACCGGATGCGGGGCCTGCGCGCGGCGGCTGGCCCAGCCGAACACCAGCCACCCGGCGACCGCGCCGAGCAGCCCCCCGACGATGCCGGCCGGCAGCACGGCCGCCGGGGTGGTCCGGCTCAGGCTCACGGACAGGAACGTGCTGTCGGCGTACTGCTGCGGCATGAGCTCCACCGCCATCGTCGTGTCGCCGCGCTCGGCGAACAGCCTGGTGTCCTGCGGGATCACGGTCGGGTCGCACGGCGGCCCGGCACAGCTGTAGAGGTCGTGGTGGGTCACCCCGTACACCGTCCAGCCGCTGTCCCGCAGCCGCTGCTCGATCGCGGCGGCCAGCTGCGCGACCGGCACCGTGGACGCGCCGTTGCGGCTCGCCGTCGTGGCGCTCAGCGCGTACTCGTTGCCGTCGCCGAACAGCAGCGAGTCGAGCATCTTCAGGCTCAGCTGCTCGCCGTACATGGTGAACAGGCCGCTCGGGACGTAGATGCCGTCCACCGCCTGGCCGGGCATGATCTCGGCCAGGACCGCGGCGGCCTCGGCCTGGTCCGGCATCGGCCGCGACGTCTCCCAGGCGAGCCGGGTGGCCAGCGAAGCCGTGAACAGCCCGCAGATGACCGCGGCGAGCGCCGCCCACACGACGACCGAGCGGCTGCGCGGCCGGCCCAGCCGGGCACGCATGCCGTGTCCGATCAGGTTGGCGGCCTCGCGCGCGCTCGGCCGGGTGCGGCCCGGCGGCGCGGCCTCCAGCAGCGTGGCGACCAGCTCCTCGCCGCGCTCGCGGCGCCAGGCGCGGGGATAGCACAGCAGCAGCCGCCGGTAGCGGCGCGCCAGCGGGTCGGGTGTCACCGGCATGGTCTGCCTCTCGGACATGGCCGCTCAGGCCGTGCGGGGTCGCAAGGTGCGCAGCCGGGTCTCGGCGGCGGCGGTGAGCTCGCGCAGGCGGGCGGTTTCGGCCTCCAGGGCCGTGACGCCACGCGGGGTGAGCCGGTAGTAGCGGCGCAGGCGCCCGTCGACGGTCTCCTCGCGGTCGATCTCGACGAGTCCCTCGGCGGCCAGCCGGTCCAGTGCGGTGTAGAGGGTGCCGGGCAGCAGCGACGTGCGACCGCCGGACAGCTCCGCGACGTCCTGGATGATCCCGTAGCCGTACCGCGGGCCGGCGGCCAGGGCGGTCAGGATCAGGAAGGTGGGCTCACGCATCGGCGGCGGCATGCGACGACCATAGTCAAATGATCAATACATGTCAACGACGCCCGTCGCTGCCCCGATCGGCGGGGCCGCCGAGCGCCGCACCGGGCCCTAGGATGGCGCGAATGACCGAGCCCTCCTTCCTCACCACCGCCCGCGCCGCCTACGACACGATCGCCGACGCCTACGTCAAGGCCTTCGAGGACGAGTGGGACCGGGTGCCCATCGATCGCGCGATGATGACGGCCTTCGCCGACCTCGTCCGCGCGGACGGCGGTGGCGAGGTGCTCGACGTCGGCTCCGGCCCCGGCGAGACCACCGCGTACCTGCACAGCCAGGGTCTCGACGTGCGCGGGCTGGACCTCTCCCCCGCCATGCTGGCGCACGCCCGGCGGTCCCATCCGGAGCTGCGCTTCGACGAGGGCACCATGACCGAGCTGAAGGTCCCCGACGGCTCACTCGCCGGGATCAGCGCCGTGTACTGCGTGATCCACATTCCGGACGAGGAGCTCCCGGCGCTGTTCGCCGAGTTCCGGCGGGCGCTGCGGCCGGGCGGGCACCTGCTGCTCATCTTCATGAACCTCGACGAGCACATCCTGCGCACCGAGGCGTTCGGGCTCACCTTCCAGCTGAACTACTACATGCGCACGCCGGGCCGGATGACCGAGTACCTGGAAGCGGCCGGTTTCGACGTGCACGCGCAGGCCACCCGCAAGACCCAGCCGGGCGAGAACCTCCCCCGCGCCATGCTGCTGGCCAGGAACGGCACCCTCGTGACGCAGTGACGGCATCGCATCGAGGGCCGCTCAGCCGGCCGGCCGGTCCCGCCGTCGCCTGAGGTCGGGGCGGAACGCCCAGGAGGCGCGGATGGCCGCCGTCTGCTCAGGCGGCGGTCTCCGCCATGGTGCGCCCGGTCTCCAGCAGGGTCTTCAGGTCCGACAGCAGGTGCGGCCAGCCCTGGCTGACCATGCCGGGCAGGGCGCTGCCGGGTGCGAAGCCGTCGTGCACCACGGTCAGCTTGACCAGGTCGCCGACGGGTTCGAGGTCGAAGGTGACCTTCGAGCGCGGCTCGGCGGCCAGCTGCGCCCGCAGCTCCTCGTCGAGGTCGACCGACTTGGCGAACTCGGGCGTGAACGTGTGCCAGCTGTAGGACAGCCGCCGGTAGGGCTCGGCCTCCAGCACGACCTGCTCGGGGTCGGCCATGACCACGCCGTGCCGCTGCCAGGTCATGGTCGAACCGGGCTGCCAGTCGGTGTCGAAGGTGACCTCCCAGTAGCGCGCGGTGAACGCCGGGTCGGTGATGGCCTGCCAGAGCTTCTCGGGTGTGGTGCGGATGTAGCTGGTGTAGACGAACTCGTCCATGGGTTGCTGCTCCAATGCCGTCTTGAGGTCCGCGAGCGCCTGCACCCGCCCGCGGTGGTAGCGGTCGATCCAGCGGTCGGCGATGGCGTTGATCGGCTCGGCGTTGAGGAAGTGCAGCTTCTCCCGGCCCCGCCACACGGTGGTGACCAGGTTCGCCGCCTCCAGCACCGCCAGGTGCTTGCTCACCGACTGCCGCGCCATGTCCAGCCCCGCGCACAGCTCGCGCAGGGTCTGGCCGTTGCGGGAGTTGAGGCCGTCCAGCAGCGCGCGGCGGCTCGGATCCGCCAGCGCCTTGAACACGTCGTCCATCGCCGTCCCAACATGCAGCCGCCCGGCTGCCTGTTACTACGATAGGCAGCCGGACGGCTGCATGTCAATCGGGCCGCGGCCCGCCGCGTGCTGTCCGTCAGGTAGGCGATGTGCGCCACGCCCGGCCGGACAACACGGCCGGACCGGCCGACCGCCGCACCCCTACCGATGACGAGGAGCGATGAACGTTCGTCCACATAGGACATCATCGACCCACCCCGAACTGCCACAACGTCGATGAGTCCTGACCGGTCAGTGATTACCCGCAGGTGGGGGCCGTGCCAGCCTTATGGGCGCGACGGCGGGGCCGAGATCGCCGGCGCCGCGGCGCACATCTTCAGGGGGAGCATGAATGTCCAGACGTGACACATCCGCAGCCGGCACCTCGCTGGAGCGCGCGGAACGCGCCAGGCCCCTGCCCGACTCGCCGTACGGCGGCTTCAAGCGGCGCAAGGACCGTTTCCACGGCTGGTGGGACGGGCGGCTCGGGCGGCCGGACGTCGAGTCCGACGACCTCAAGACCGCCTACTGGCGCGGCCTGGAGAACCTGGCGCTGAAGATGTACCAGCAGGAACGGGTCGCCTTCCAGGAGGAGTTCGGCCCCGCGCTGCGACGCGCCGCCGCCGCGAAGACCGAGTTCCAGCAGTGCCGCGACGCCCTGCCCGGCCTGCACCGGGTGGTCGAGGTCGCCGAGGCCGAGCTCAACGACGAGAAGCTGCGCCAGGACAAGCTCCGGGAGTCACGCGGCGACGCCACTCCCGACGACGTGCTCGCCCGCAGCCGGGCGCTGCGCCGGCACCGCGACGAGCTGGAGCAGGCGTCCGGCGCGTTCCAGGCGGTCCGCCAGCGCGGCGACCTGCTCGAGATCGAGATCAAGGAACTCGAGGTGCGGATCCGGCTCGGCATGGAGCGCGCCCAGGCACGGGCCGACCTCGCCTGGCGGCACGTCTCCGAACGCATCAACGTGTACCGCCAGTCGCTGTGCCGGTCCCACGAGTACGGCGACGACATCGACGCGCGGCTGGGCGACATGGCCGCACCTCCCGCCTTCACCGGCGGCTCGCCCGACGATCCCGCTCACGCCCCCTCGAACAGGAGCTGAGGCACGACATGGCAGCCAACGACACCTACGGCCCGGCCGGCGGACAGTACGGCTCGCTCCGGCCGCCCGACCGCGCGGCCCTGCTCGCGGAAGTCGAGCAGGAGATCAGGCAGATGAAGGCGGTCGACGGCGGCACCGGCAACGTACTCGACGCCACCGTCGACGCGAAGGCCGCCGGCTGGGACCACGACATCGACGTGGAGTACAAGCGCCAGCTCCAGCTGGCCAAGGACGAGCTGGCCACGCTCGCCCCGGCCGCGGCCGCGCAGCAGCGGCTGGTGGACGACGCCACCGCCGAGCACGCCGCCGCCCGCCAGCAGCACGACAAGGCCCACCGGGAGGCGGTGGACCCGTCGTCGCGCAGCTACGGCCCGGCCGTGCCGCCGAAGGCGCGCCACAGCCAGGACACCGACCTCGCTCTCGCGCAACCGGCGCCCACCACCGCGCTGACCCCCCATGACCCGGCCGTGGCGGCCCGGATCCCCCGGCGCAGCGCCCGGCGCGGGTACGGCCCCGGCCGCGTCGACGGGATCTCCCTCGGCGACCTGATGCACTACGGCGTGCTGACGCTGGCCGCGCTCGCCGACTTCGTCGCGTTCTACCAGGTGCTCGCGCTCGTCCTCGGCACGATCCCCGAGCTGCTGTACGCCGCGGTGCTCGCGGTCACGGCCATCGCGCTGGTCCTGATGCACAAGGCCGGCACGACGTTCCGCGACTTCGTCGCGCGCCACCACCCGGGCGGGGACCTCTGGATCGTCGTCGTCTGCGTCCTCGGCTGGGCGCTGCTCGGCGCCGGCGCGTACTGGCTGCGGCTGACCGTGCAGGACGACGACGGGGCGAGCACCTCGCTGCTCAACTTCGGCGGCGTGCAGCTCGGCGAGGAGGACACCTCCACGGCCACCAAGGCGCTGGTGTTCCTGATCGTCTTCGTCACCACCGGGGTGCTGGCGATGGTCGGGGCGTACCTGGCGCACCACCCGTACACCGCGGCCTACCGGGCCGCCCGGCGCACGCTGCGACGCCGGACCCGGCGGCTGCGCAGGGTCTCCGCCCGCGCCGCGAAGGTGCTCGCGCGGGAGAGCACGCTCAAGGAGCGGCTGGAGTCGGAGAAGGACACCGCCGAGGGGCACCGCGGGCAGCGCCGGGCGCTGGCCTGCGAGCTGAAGACGCACGCGCGGACCCAGATCGCCAAGCGGCTGCGCGACCCCGAGGAGCTGCAGTACCTGCTGAACCAGCCGATCCCGGGTTGCGCCGGGCGGACCGCGGAGAGGACGTCGGATGCCAACGCCTGACCGTATCCGCCCCGCACGGATCCTGGCCCGTGCCGCGTCGCTGGCCGTGCTGCTCGCCGCCGCGCTGTCGGCGGGCGCCTGCGCCGAGAGCTGCTGCCCGCCGGAGGTCGAGTTCGCGGCCCTGCCCGGCTGCCTGGAGCAGGGCGGGCAGCTCGCGCTCGCGGTCGGCGCACGCGCCAACCAGCCGGCCCCGGTGCTGCCGGGCGAGGTGCAGACCCTGCTGCAGCGGGCCGCGTACGACGGCAACCGGATCAGCGTGTTCCGCGTCGACGGCGACCCCAAGCCCGCGGGCGACGCCACGTTCAGCACCAACGCTCAGAACAATCTGCGCTGGCGCAAGGACCTGGAGAACTTCCAGCGGAACGTCACCCAGGCGATCGGCGCGGTGAAGGCGGAGAAGCCCGAGGCCAACCCGCTGGAGGCGCTGGCCCGGGCGAGCGAGGCGGCGGGCGGCGACGGCACGGTCGTGCTGCTCGACTCGGGGCTGCAGACGCTGCCCCCGCTCGACTTCCGGCAGGACGGGATGCTCGACGCCGATCCGGTGGAGCTGGTCGACTTCCTGGAGAAGGAGGGGCAGCTGCCGCACCTGGAGGGCCGGGCCATGGTCCTGGTGGGCATCGGCACGACCGCCGAGCCGCAGCAGTCGCTGGACACCTCCCGCCGCGACAACCTGCTGGAGATCTGGCGCGAGATCGGCAAGCGGGCCGGAGCCCGGTGCGTCGAGGCGTTCGCCACGTCCCAGCAGGCACCGGCGGCGGCCGGGCTGCCCGCCGTGGGCGCCGTGGCCGTCCCGCCGCCGCCGAACCCGCCCACCTCGTGCACGACCGTCAGCCTCCGCGACGCCGGCCGGGTCAAGTTCCGCCCGAACACCGCGGAGTTCCTCGACGAGCAGGAGGCCGCGGCCGAGCTGAAGACCTACGCCGACACGGTGACGGCGAAGAAATACCAGGTCAAGCTGACCGGCACCACCTCGTCGGCGGGCGAGAACCGCAACACCGACAACAAGCGGCAACTGTCGCTCGACCGCGCGGAGGCGGTCAAGCGCATCCTCGTCGGGCACGGCGTGGCCGCGTCGGACATCGAGACGTTCGGGGTCGGCATGGACTTCACCGGTTTCGTCAAGGACCGCGACGGCGACGGTGCCCTCGTGCCGCAGCTCGCCGCCCGCAACCGGCAGGTGATCCTGGAACTTACCGGCTGCCGGTAGGCGTGCCCCGGACCGCCGGGACCGGCCGCGCACCTCGGCCGGTCCCGGCTCAGCCGGGTGGATCGCTCAGGCCGCCGCGCCGGCCGGCTGCACCAGGAAGCCGCCGCCGAGCTCCCGAGCCTGCGCGAGGGCCTCGCCCAGGGCCGCTTCCCGCTGGTGCGGGGTGATGTCCATGGGCTGGGCGTGGATGAACCGGATGTCGGTGATCCCCACGAACCCGAAGATCGCCCGCAGGTAGGGCTCCTGGAAGTCGTACGGGTGCAGGAAGCTGCCCGGCGAGTAGTCGGCGCCCCGGGCGGTGACGCACACCATCCGCTTGCCGGTGACCATCGGCACGACCTGCCCGGTCTCGTCGTACCGGAAGAGGTAGCCGGGCTGCACGATGCAGTCGATGTAGTACTTCAGCGCGTACGGCACGCCGAAGTTCCACATCGGCGCGGTGATCAGATACGCGTCGGCCGAGACGAAGTGCTCGATCAGCGACTCGATCTGCTGCCACGACTCCTGGTGGCCCCGGTCGATCGGCCGCCCGACCATGAGCGAGTACTTCGCTTCGAGGTTGTCGCCCGCGACCGCGGGAAGGTCGTGCCGGTAGAGATCCACGACGTCGACCTCGACGTCACCCGACTGCTCCGCCAGGCCTTTCAGAAACGCTTCCGAAACACGAAGTGAATGCGATTCGGAACCACGGGGCGTGGCGACGATGTGCAGGATGCGCATGGCGTTCCTTCATCGGAGGAATGAGGGATCCAATGTAGGCACAACCTGGGCCGCCGATGCCGATGTGTCGGATTCCGGCGATCGATCGGGTGAATAGGAGAGGTCAAGGGACGACAATTCACGGCACTGCCGGAATCACCGCCTTGCGGTTAAGGCCGGGACCGGTGCGATGGCGTGTGATTCGAAGCGATTCCCGCTGCCGTACCCCGATACGGCCGGTAATCCGGGACTCGGACGGCAATTGCCCGAGCCGGTGCCGCGCGGCGTAGGTTTGTCGGAGATCAAGGAGGTACGCATGAAGAGCGTCTTCGTCACCGGCTCCGCCGCCGGCATCGGCCTGCAGACGGCACGCGACCTGCTCGCCGCCGGCCATCGGGTGGTGCTGCACGCCCGCGACGAGCAACGCGCCGCGCAGGTCCGCGCCGCGGTGCCCACCGCCGCCGCCGTGGTCGTCGGCGACGTGTCGTCCCTGGCCCAGACCAGGTCGCTCGCGGCCGCCGCGAACGAGCACGGCCCGTACGACACGATCGTCCACAATGTCGGCATCGGCAGCGCGGCCGAGCGCGCGGTGACCGAGGACGGCATCGAGCGCATCCTCGCGGTCAACGTCCTGGCGCCGTACCTGCTGACCGCGCTGATGCCGCTGCCGGAGCGGCTGGTCTACCTGACCTCCGGGCTGGAGTCGGGCGGCCGGGCGGACTTCGCCGACCTGCAGTTCGAGCGCAAGCCGTGGCGTGGCATGCAGGCCTACAGCGACTCCAAGCTGCACGACGTGACGCTGGCGTTCGCGGTGGCGCGGCTGTTCCCCGCGGTGCTGAGCAACGCCGTCGACCCGGGCTGGATCAAGACGCGGATGGGCGGCCCCGGCGCCCCCGACGAGCTGCCGGAGGGCGCCGAGACGCAGGTCTGGCTGGCCACCGCCGATGCCGCCGAGGTCGGCTTCAGCGGCCGCTACCTCAAGCGGCGGCAGAGCCTGCGCGCCAACCCGGCCGCCTACGACGTGACCGTGCAGGACCGGCTGCTGGCCGCCTGCGCGCAGCTGACCGGCGAGAAGTTCCCGGCCTGACCACCCACGGTCAGTCCGCGGACGCGTCGGGCAGCTGGGGCGGGCAGGGCCGGCCGGGACGGGTCGTCAGCTCGTAGTGCCAGATCTCGTTGGCGTAGACCTGGCACAGGCCGTACGCGGCGCCGTGCCGCTGCAGCCACCGGTCCGCCTCGGGCGGTCCGGCGTCGATCGCGTCGCCGGTCACGTGGGTGGACCGGTCGGGTTCGTTGACGCGCCTGCGCGCCTGTTCGGCGCCGTAGGACGCGACGGCGTCGTCCAGCAGGTGCTGCTGGTAGCGGCGGCTGCGCCAACCAGAGTTGATCACGATGGTGACGCCGTCGCGCCGGGCGTGGGCGGCTGCCTTCTGGATCGCGGCGAGCAGCGCGGGGTCGAGGTTGGCCAGCGCGGGGCGGTCGGTGTCGAACGGCGACACCGGCTCGCTCAGGTAGCCGTCCTCGGCGGTGAGGGTGCCGGCGGGCGACGGGCCGGTCTGCGCGAAGGCCGCGTACGCGGGCAACGCCAGCAGGACCGTGGCGGCGGCACTGACACCCGCCCGCCAGGACAGCGACGGGCGCGGGGATGGGCAGGTCATCGAAGCTCCTCTCCTGGTCGACCGCATCGGTTCGCGGTGACCCGGGAGGGCTCACTTCATCACGCAACGTGTTATCGGGACGTGAGCCGATCGCCACACATCCCGTTAACACCGGCCATCACGCCGCACAGCACCACCGGATACCCGATAAGCCGCTATTGGGGCAGGCCGGACGCCGTCTGCCGCTCAGGCCTGCCAGGGCTCGGCGCCGACCTCGACCACCGCGCCGGTGCGCGCGGACTCGTCGATGGCGAGGCTGATCAGGTGGTCCTGGCAGGCCTGCGCCAGCGGGTACGGCGCCGGGCCCCGCTCGCGTACCCACTCGCCGGTGGCCTGCAGGATCGTGGCGATGGCGATCTCCTCATCGGACAGCCGCGCGCCCGCGTAGGGGTTGGTGTAGACCACCGATCCGTCGAAGGCGATGTGGTCCAGGTCGAAGCCCTCCAGGTTGAGGTCGCGACCGGTCTGCCGGCGGCGCAGCTCGGACTCCACGAAGGTGCGGGTGCCCTGCAGGCGCACCACCCGGTCGTCGACCAGCTCGCCGAGGCTGCCGCGCACCACGATGCGGCGGCTGCGCAGCGGGTTCCACCACTGGTTGTCGGTGAAGTCGTACAGGCCGCTCGGCCCGCCGAAGTCGATGGTGGCCAGGGTGTTCGTCGCCGGGCGCGGGGTGGCGTCGTCGCGCCAGCCGGCCGGGGTCAGTGGGTCGGCCAGCGGTGCGGTGAAGGTGCGCGCGTGCACGCTCGCCGGGCCCATGCCGACGCCGAGCATGCCGCGCAGCATCGACACCGCGTGGTAGCCGTGGGTCGACGACACCTGCGCCGAGGTCCGCTCGCCGATGGCGCCACCACGCAGCACCGCCAGCCGGGCCGCGTGGTCGGGCAGCAGCAGGTACTGCTCGGCGACCTGCACCTTGCCGGTCTTGCCGACCTGCTCCCACAGCCGCCGCAGCCCGGCGAGGTCGGGCGCGGGCGGGGTCTCCGACAGCACGGGCATGCCGCGCTCGCACAGCGCCTCGACCAGGCCCGGGTTGACACCCCACGGCACGGAGGTGATGACGTACTCGGGGTCGCCGGTGCGCAGCAGTCCGTCGAGATCCTGGGTGACCGGCAGCCGCCAGCGGCCGGCCACCTCGGCGGCGGCCTCGGGCGACCGGGTCATCACCCCGGTCACCGCGAACCGCTCGGGCATCAGCTCGGCCAGCTTGAAGAAGAACTGCGCGCGCCACCCGCGCCCGACCACCGCGTACCGCACCGGGTTGTGAGTCACCGCAGTACCGTACGCCAGCGGTGGGCGGCTCCGTGAGCTGCCGGGTGTCGGGCGGGCGGCACACCGGGACCCGCCCGGCCACCCGGCAGGAGCGCCGGTCACCGCCCCGCCCCACCGACGGGCCTGGGGCGGTGACCGGCGGCACGCCGGCGGCCTTCTCCCCCAGCCGACCGGGCGTGCCGTACGCGGCGGCGCGAGCAGGCCGCCGCGCGCCTGAATGATTAGGAAACTTTCTTAAAGGCGAGACCGAGTCAACCACCGGTGATGATCCAAGTCAAGGCATCCGTCGATGCGCCGAGGGGCAGGTGGTGGCCGCGTGCGGGCATGCCGCATCATCGAAGGCCGCGAGGCACGGAAGGAGGCACGGCATGCGGATCCTGCTGGTCGAGGACGACCTGCGAGTCGCCACGGCGATGACCGCCGCGCTGACCCGCCGCGGGTACGACGTCGAGCACGCCGCCACCGCGGCCGCCGCCCTGTCCGCCGCCCCCTGCGACCTCGCCCTGCTCGACCTGTCCCTGCCCGACGGCGACGGCCTGGACGTGTGCCGGCAGCTGCGGGCGCGCAGCCCTCACCTGGGCATCATCGCGGTCACCGCCCGCGGCGAGGAGCGCGACCGGGTCACCGGGCTGCGCGTCGGCGCCGACGACTACGTGGTCAAGCCGTTCTCCATGGTCGAGCTGCAGGCGCGCATCGAGGCGGTGCTGCGCCGCGCGGCGTACGCCTCCCCCGAGCTGATGGTGATCGTGGCCGGCCGGGTGCGCATCGACGTGCCCGCCCGCGCGGTCACCGTGGACGGCAACGACGTCGCGCTCACCCGCAAGGAGTTCGACATCCTGCTGTCACTGGCCCGCCACCCCGGGCTGGTCATCACCCGCGACCGCATCCTGCTCGACGCCTGGCAGACGACCTGGGTCGCCAAGCACACCGTCGAGGTGCACGTCGGATCGCTGCGCGGCAAGCTCGGCGACCCCCGCCTCATCGAGTCCGTACGCGGCGTCGGCTACCGCCTGCGCACCGAGTAGCGCCGTGCGCCGCCGCCTCGCCGCCAGCTACCTGCTGCTGATGACGCTCGTCCTGCTGGCGTTGGAGATCCCGCTCGCGGTCACCCTGGCCAGCCGCGAGTCCGACCTCGTCCGCGCCGACCGGCTGGCCGACGCCACCCGCTTCGCCGCCCTGGCCCGCCCCGGCCTGCGCACCGACAGCATCGGCACGGTCCGCGACGAGCTCACCCGCTACGACGAGCTCTACGGCATCGGGGCGGCCGTGCTCGACCGCGACAAGCAGACGTTCACCAGCTCGGCCAGCTACCGCCTCGATCCGGCGCGCCGGGACGCGGCCATGCGCGCCGCGGTCGCCGGCCAGCAGTACAGCTCCACCGAGTCGGTGCTGCCGTGGAGCGCCGAGCCGATCGTGGTCGCGGTGCCGGTCAACGACAACGGCGAGGTGCTCGGCATGGTCGTCATCGTGTCGCCGAGCGGCCGGGTGCGCGACACGGTCGCGTTCTGGTGGCTGGCGCTGGGCGGCATCGGGCTGCTCGCCGCGCTGGCCGCTGTGCTGACCGCGCGCAGCCTCGCCAACTGGGTGCTGCGGCCGGTCACCGTGCTCGACGCGATGACCCACGAGGTCGCCGCCGGCGACAGCGGCACCCGCATCGCCGACCGGGCCGGCCCGCCCGAGCTGCGCCGGCTCACCCGCAGTTTCAACGACATGGCGTACGCGGTGGCCGACGCGATGGAGCGGCAGCGCGCGTTCGTCGCCCACGCCAGCCACCAGCTGCGCAACCCGCTGACCGCGCTGCGGCTGCGGGTCGAGGAGCTCGGCCCGAGCCTGGCCGACGAGGACGGCCGCGCCGAGCACCGGCTCGCGCTGGAGGAGACCGACCGGCTGGCCACGGTGCTCGACGGCCTGCTCACCCTGGCCCGCGCCGAACGCGGCCGGCACCGGCTCATCACCGTCGACGCGGTCACGGTGGCGCAGGCCCGGGTCGCCGCGTGGAAGCCGCTGGCGCGGCACACCGGGACCACGCTGACACTGCGTGCCGCGAGCGCGGTCGTCCTGATGCAGGCCGTGCCCACCGCGCTGGACCAGGCGCTGGACGCGCTGATCGACAACGCGGTCAAGTTCAGCGGGCCCGGTGGGAAGGTCGAGGTCGAGGTGGGCCCGGCCGACGGCGGCGGGGTGGCCGTGCACGTGCGCGACGACGGGCCGGGCATGACCGACGAGCAGCTCGGGCAGGCCACCGAGCGCTTCTGGCGGGCGCCGCACGCCCAGAACATCGACGGCTCCGGCCTGGGCCTGACCATCGTCGCGGTGCTCGTCGACGCTTCCGGCGGACGGCTGACCATGAGCCGCGTGGGCGAGCGCGGCCTCGACGCGCGGGTGTGGTTCCGCGACCACGACGCCGCCCCGTGAGCATCGGCCTCGGCGACCCGCGGCTCCGCCGCTATGAAGCCTCGGCTAGGGCTTGATGGACTGGTAGTAGCGGGCGGCGCCGGGGTGCAGCGGCAGTGGCGCGGTCGAGATCGCCGACTGCGGATTCATCCGGCCCGCGGCCGGGTGGGCCACCCCGAGCTCGTCGCGGTGCTCCATCAGCAGCCGGGTCAGCTCGAACACCAGGTCCTCGTGCAGATCCGCGCTGACCACGAGATAGTTCGGGTCCGCGACGGTGCTGATCGGGTCGAGTCCGTACACCGAGAACGGGACGTCGCGGCTGACGTAGACCTGGCTGTAGCGCACCCGCAGCGCATCGGTCCACTCGCCCAGCTCCACCAGGCGGATCGGCAGGTCGTGCACGAGCTGCTCGACGGCCCGGACGGGCGGGCCGCCGGAGAAGAAGAACGCGTCGATCCCGCCGTCGCGCAGCGCGGCCGCGGACGCGTCCAGGCCGAGCTGGCTCACCGTGACCTTGCCGGTCAGCTCCGCCACGTCCAGCAGGCGGTTGGCGGTGATCACGGTGCCCGAGCGGGGCGCGCCCACCGACACCCGCCGGCCCGCGAGGTCGGCGAGGGTGCGGACCGGGCCGTCCGAGCGGGTCACCAGGTGCAGCAGGTCGTCGTAGACCCGGGCCACCGCCATGACCTTGTTGCCGGTCGAGGGCAGGATGTCGGCCTGGGTGAAGCCGAGCTGCGCCCGGCCGTCGCCGACCAGCTGCACATTCTCCGCCGACGCGGTCGTGACCTGGACGTCGGTCCGCACGTGCGGCAGCTCGCGCTCGACGATCTTGGAGAACGCCTGCCCGAAGACGAAGTACACGCCGGTCTGGCTGCCGGTCGCGACGGTCAGCCGCACGGGGGCGGGCGCCGGCTCGCTGCACCCGCCCACGCCGAACAGCACCGCCACGACCAGCGCGGCGGCCGTCGACACGCGCAGCCGGATCACGCGCCAGAAACTACCCGACCGGGCCTGAACTCGCCCTACGCGATCCGGCCGAGCCGGATTACGGTGCGCGCCCGATCGCCGCCGGTGGTCAGGCGGGCAGGGCGCCGGCGCCGTGCAGGACGCGGTGCGCGGCGGGGCCGGGCACGCTGACCAGGAAGCTGCCCGCCTGCGGGGACAGCGAGGCCTGCGCGCCGAGCAGGTACGCGCCGCGGATGAGCACGGTGGCCAGGTCCTGGTCGGTGACGCGTACGCCGAGGATGTGCTTGCGCATGTGGCGCCCGGCCGACAGCAGCACGGCCCGCCAGGCGGCCCCGGCCAGCCGCAACCGCTCGGCGTGCGCGGGCGCGGACTGCCCGACCGCGGCGGTGCTGAGCACGCCGGCCCGGCCCTGGCGCCAGGCCGCCGCGGTGAGCTCGGCGTACGCGGCGCGGTGGTCGCCGGGCACGCTGACGCGGTGCAGCCGGTAGCGGCGGCGCAGCCCGGCCTCGGCGGTCTCGTGCGCGTGCGGCAGGTCCAGCGCGCGCATCAGCTGGCCCATGCGGCGGGCGGCGGCCTCGCCGTTGAACTCGACCATCCCCGCCGGCATGAGCGGCCGGCGGGGATGGCCCACCCGCACCCCCCCGTTCGGTGTCAGCGAGGTCGCCCGGACCAGGCAGGCCAGCTCGAACGCGTCCTCCAGCCGGGCGCGGTCGAGCCGGGCGGCCGGCTCGCACGCGGGGGCGGCGGGCAGCAGGTCGATGGTGGCCCACATGGCTGGCTCCCGTCGTCGACGTCATGGTGCGGTGGAACAGGCCGCCATCGTGCGGGGGCGGGGCGTGTTCCGTGGGTGTACCCACGGTGAGGGGTTCGCGCGCCCGCGCGGAATATCTGCGGCGCAGCCTTGAGGAAAACTTGCGCATGCGGCCCGCACGACGCCCGGGACGGGACGGGCCGCCTCGGCCCAGGCTCTGGACGCCGACCACGCCACCGGGTTCCGGTCGCCCGCAGGTCGTCGGCGGTGGTCCTCGGGCTCAGACGGAGTCCTCCAGCGGCGGGGGCCCGGCCGCGGAGCCGTCGCGGGGCGGCAGGTGCCGGATGACCAGCCGGTTCAGCGCCCACAGCGCGACACCGCCCAGCAGCAGCCAGAACGCGAGCAGGTAGATCCCGGCCTCGCGCACGAACGGGAGCAGGAACACCGCCGACACGATCGCGCCGAGCACGGGCACGATCGTGGGCGCGTGGAAGTGCCGGTGCGCGACGTGGTCGCGGCGCAGCACCAGCGCGGCGATGTTGACCAGCAGGAACACCGCGGTGAGCAGCAGCACCGTGGTGTCGGACAGGTTGGTCAGGTCGCTCACCGTCACCAGCAGCAGGATCGACAGGGCCGTGGTGAAGACGATCGCGATCCACGGCGTACGCCGCGGCGACAGCACCGCGAAGGGCCGGGGCAGCACGTCGCGCCGGGCCATGCCGTAGAGCAGCCGGGACGCCATCAGCATGTTGATCAGCATGGTGTTCGAGACGGCGATCATGGAGATCGCCGAGAAGACCCGGGACACGGGCAGGTCGGGCGCGCCGATGCGCACCACCTCCAGCAGCGGCCCGCTCGACTTCGTCAGCACGTCCAGCGGCACCACCATGGCCGCGGTGAAGGCCACGAGCAGGTAGATGATCCCGGCGGCGAGCAGACCGGTGATCATGGCGGGCGGGAAGTTGCGCGGCGGGTCGTTGGTCTCCTCGGCCAGGTTCACCGAGTCCTCGAAGCCGAGGAAGGCGTAGAAGGCCGTCGCCGCGCCCGCCATGATGCCGGTGAAGACGCCGAAGCCCTGGCCGGCGAAGTCGAACGCCGCCGCCGGGTCGCCGGAGCCCTTGGCCAGCACGCTGGCCCCGACCCCGATGATGAACAGCAGGCCGGACAGCTCGATGCAGGTGATGACGATGTTCACCTTGATCGACTCGGAGATGCCCCAGTAGTTGACCGCGGCCACCAGCAGGATCGCCAGGATGCCGATCAGCACCATGGGCGGGTCCACCACGCCGGTCAGGCCGGTGAAGTAGCGCCCGCCGACCCGGGTCGCCGCGAAGCTCGCCGAGGTCACCCCCGAGGCCATGATCGCGAAGGTGACGAGGAAGCTCAAAAACTTGATCTTGTAGGCCCGGTCGCAGTACAGCGCGCCGCCCGCCGCCTGCGGGTACTTCGTGACCAGCTCCATGTAGGCGAAGGCGGTCAGGAACGCCAGCACGAACGCCACCAGGAACGACGCCCAGATCGCGCCGCCGACGTCCGCGCCGACCTGGCCGGTCAGCGAGTAGATGCCGGCGCCGAGGATGTCGCCCAGGATGAAGAAGATCAGCATGGGCCGGGTGATGACCCGTTTCAGCGCATGCGGGTCGTCATGCGGCGTCTGGGGCGCGGGGACGGACACGTCGGCGCTCATCGGCTGCCTCCCGGGACCGAGCGGCCGACCCGGCCGCTGCTCTTCATCCTCCCTTTTTCCCGGGCCCCGGATGATCAAAACGCCGCTACGGCAGCTCCGCGAACCGCTCCACCCGGTCCACCGGCCCGGCGACCACGATGATGTCGCCGTACTGCAGCACCGTGTCCGCGGCGGCGTAGGTGAACTCGTGGCCCTGCGTCTTCACGCACACGATGGTCACCCCGTGCTTGCGCCGCAGCCGGGACTCCCCCAGCGGCACGCCCACGTACTCGTGCGGCGGGCGCGTCTTGACCAGCGCGAAGTTGGAGTCGATCTCCATGTAGTCGAGCATCCGGCCGGACACCAGGTGCGCGACCCGCTCGCCCATGTCGTGCTCGGGCAGCACGATGTGCTTGGCCCCGATGCGCTCCAGGATGCGGCCGTGCTGGCGGCTGACCGCCTTGGCCCAGATGTCGGCGACCTCCAGTTCCACCAGCAGCGAGGTGGTCAGGATGCTGGCCTCCAGGTCGCTGCCGATGGCCACCACGCCCCGGCTGAACTCGCCGACGCCCAGCTGGCGCAGCGCCTCCAGGTCGGTGGAGTCGGCCGCCACCACGTGCGTGAGCTGGCCGGACAGGCTCTGCACCACCTTCGGGCGGTTGTCGATGGCCAGCACCTCGGTGCCCCGGCGCATCAGCTCGATCGCCAGCGAGCTGCCGAACCGGCCCAGGCCGATGACGACGACGGGATCGTTGCGTTCAGCCGACAAGGAGACGCTCCTCGGGTAGCTCGTAATGACGGGTCTTCGCACGCAGCGCGAGCGCCGTGCCCAGGGTCAGCGGGCCGACGCGGCCCACGAACATGAGCACGGCCAGCAGCGCGTGGCTGGCGGCGTTCAGCTCCGGCGTGATGCCGGTGGACACGCCCACCGTGGCGAAGGCGGAGATGACCTCGAACAGCACCTGGTCCAGCCGGTGCGGGTTGAGCACCAGCAGCAGGTACGTCGACCCGGCCACGGTGCCCACGCCCACCAGGGCGATGGTCAGCGCCTGGCGCTGCAGCTGCGCCGGCACCCGGCGGCGGCCGACGTTGACCGACGGCTCGCCCCGCAGCTCGGCCCAGATGACGTACGCCAGCAGCCCGAACGTGGTGACCTTGATGCCGCCCGCGGTGCCCGCGCTGCCGCCGCCGATGAACATCAGCGCGTCGTAGGTCAGCCAGCTCGACGGGTACATCGCGGCGATGTCGATCGAGTTGAACCCGCCGCTGCGCGGCATCACCGCCGCGAAGAACGCGTTGAGCAGCTGGTCGGCCCCGGACATCGGGCCGAGCGTGCGCGGGTTGCGCCCCTCGGTGGCCAGCAGCAGGACGGTGCCCAGCACCAGCAGCACCACGGTCAGCGTGAGCGTGATCCGGGTCAGCACCGACCAGCGGCTGGGCCGGCGCCAGCCGTGGCGCAGCTCGAAGATCACCGGGAAGCCGAGCCCGCCGATGATCACCGCCGCGGCCAGGGTCAGGCAGATCCACGGGTCGGAGTTGAACCGCACCACGCTGTCGGGCCACAGCGCGAACCCGGCGTTGTTGAACGCCGAGATCGAGTGGAACGCCCCGAGATACAGCGAGCGCCCCGGCGGCTCGCCATACCCGATCATGAAACGGGCCCCGAGCAGCAGCGCGATGACCGCCTCCGTGCCCAGGCTCAGGATCACCACGTTGCGCACCACGCGCCGCAGGTCGGTCATCTGCAGCGTCTTCGTCTCGACCTGCACCAGCATGCGGGCGCGCAGGCCCATCCGGCCCGACAGCGCCACCGCGAACAGCGTCGCCATGGTCATGATGCCCAGGCCACCGGCCTGCACCAGCACCATGATGATCAGCTCACCGGCGGTGGACCAGTGGGTCTCGCTGTCGACCAGGACCAGCCCGGTCAGGCACACCGCCGACGTGGCCGTGAACAGCGCGTCGAGGAACCGCGCCGGCTCCCCCGACTCGGTGGCCACCGGCAGCGACAGCAGCCCGGTGCCGGCGAGCACGGCAGCGGCGAACCCGCCGACGATCACCTGCGTCGGGTGGTGAAACTGATCGAGGATGACCGTCGAGACGCTCCTGCGCACGTCGGCGACCATACCAACCCGCGGCCCGCGCCGTGATCCACGGGAACGTGAGGTTTCGTCCACATCGACGGCCGACCGGGCGCCGTTCGGGGGTCACCGGCGCTGGCGCGGCCATGCCAAGGTGGGCGTCATGCGTGATGTGGACGTCCTCGTCATCGGATCCGGGCCCGGCGGGCAGAAGGCCGCCATCGCCGCCGCCAAGCTGGGCCGCCGCGCCGCCGTCATCGAGCGCGGCGACATGATCGGCGGCGTCAGCGTCAACACCGGCACCATCCCGTCCAAGACCCTGCGCGAGGCCGTCGTCTACCTCACCGGCCTGAGCCAGCGCGAGCTCTACGGCCAGAGCTACCGGCTGAAAGAGGACATCACGGTCGGCGACCTGACCGCCCGCACCCACCACGTGATCAGCCGCGAGGTCGACGTGGTCCGCGGCCAGCTCGCCCGCAACGGCGTACGCCTGCACGCCGGGACCGCGCGCTTCCTCGACCCGCACACCGTGCTCGTGGCCGGTGAGCGCGGCCGCGACTTCACGGTCACCGCCGACAACATCGTCATCGCCGCGGGCAGCCGCCCCGCCCGGCCCTCCACCGTCGAGTTCGACGACCTGACCATCGTCGACTCCGACGGCATCCTCAAGCTCGACCGGGTCCCCCGCTCCATGGTCGTGGTCGGCGCGGGCGTCATCGGCATCGAGTACGCCTCCATGTTCGCCGCGCTGGGCACCAAGGTGACCGTGGTGGAGAAGCGCGCCCGGATGCTGGAGTTCTGCGACCTGGAGGTCGTCGAGGCGCTCAAGTACCACCTGCGCGACCTCGCGGTGACGTTCCGGTTCAGCGAGGCCGTCGCCCGGGTCGAGAAGCACGCCCGCGGCGCGATCGCGGTGCTGGAGAGCGGCAAGACCATCGCCGCCGACACCGTGATGTACTCCGCCGGCCGCCAGGGCATGGGCGACACCCTCGACCTGCCCGCCGCCGGGCTGTCCGCCGACGACCGCGGCCGCATCGCCGTCGACGAGCACTTCCGCACCGCCGTGCCGCACATCTACGCCGTCGGCGACATCATCGGCTTCCCCGCGCTGGCCGCCACCTCCATGGAGCAGGGCCGGCTGGCCGCGCACCACGCCTGCGGCGAGCCGGTGGGCACGATCTCCGCGCTGCAGCCGATCGGCATCTACACCATCCCCGAGATCAGCTACGTGGGCCGCACCGAGGACGAGCTGACCGACCAGAGCGTGCCGTTCGAGGTCGGCGTATCGCGCTACCGCGAGCTCGCGCGCGGCCAGATCATCGGCGACACGCACGGCGTGCTCAAGATCCTGGTGTCGCCGGAGGACCGCAGACTGCTCGGCGTGCACGTGTTCGGCACCGGCGCCACCGAGCTGCTCCACATCGGGCAGTCCGTGATGGGCTGCGGCGGCACCGTCGACTACCTGGTCGAGGCGGTGTTCAACTACCCCACGCTGGCCGAGTCGTACAAGGTCGCCGCGCTCGACGCCACCAACAAGATGCGCCACATCGCGAGCCTGCGAGACTGACCCTGGTGGACACCCTGACGGCGCCGGACCCGACCTCGCCCCACCGCCGGCGGTGGCCGAGCGCCCTGCGGCGGCTGCGGGCGTCCGACCGGCGGGGGTGGCTGCTCGTCGCGCTGTCCGTGCTGGTCGCGGGCCTGCTGCTGTTCCACCGCGCGGTGCCGAACACCGTCGGCCACCTGGGCAGCCTGCTGGAGTCGCTGCTGCCCTGGCTGGGGCTGGCCGTGCCGGTGCTGGCCGGGCTCGCGCTGCTGCGCCGATCCGCCGTCGCGCTGGCGGCCGTCGTCGTGCCCGCCGCCGCCTGGCTGCACACTTTCGGCGCGACGCTGCCGCCCGACCCGGCCGCGCCCCACGACCTCACGGTCGTGCAGCACAACGTCAGCGACGAGAACCCCGACCCCGCGGGCACCGCGAAAGCGCTGCTCGCGGCCGCACCGGACCTGGTCGCGCTGGAGGAGGTCACCCCGCTGGCGCTGCGCGCGTACGCCGCCGAGCTGGCCGGGCGGCTGCCGTATCACGCCGTGGAGGGCACGGTCGGGCTCTGGTCGCGGTATCCGATCAGCGGCGCACGCCTGGTCGAGATCCGGCCGCGCGCGATCGTCGCCGAGTGGAGCCGCGGCATGCGGGCCACCGTGCACACCCCGCACGGCGACGTCGCGGTGTACGTCGCCCACCTGCCCTCGCTGCGGCTGCGCCCCACCGACGGGTTCGGCTCCACCACGCGCGACGACAGCGCCGCCCAGCTCGGCGCGGCGCTGGCCGCCGAGCCGCTGCCGCGGCTGATCCTGATCGGCGATCTCAACGGCACCGTGGACGACCGCGGCCTGCGCCCGGTCACCGCGCAGGTCGGCACGGACCGGTCCGACTTCGCGTTCAGCTGGCCCGCCGCCGCCCCGGTCGCCCGGATCGACCACGTCATGGCCCGCACGGCGCAGGTCGTACGGGCCTGGTCGCTGCCGCGCACCGGCAGCGACCACCTGCCGCTCGCCGCCCGCGTCAGGCTCTGAGCGGCGGCGGCCACCGCCCGGGAAGCCCCGCGGCGCCCCGGCCGCTCAGGCAGGATGGAGAAGTCGAGCGTCCACCGGGCCCGGTTCTCGATCAATAGGACGCGGCCGCCCCGGGCGTGCGGATCGGCCCGCGACATGGTGGGGTGGACCGTGACAAGGGACGCACCGGGGCGGCCGCAACCATCGAGCTCTCATATACCAGGAGTCACACCATGGCAGCACAGATCGGTGTCACGGGGCTGGCGGTGATGGGCGCCAACATCGCCCGCAACCTGGCCCGCAACGGCTACACCGTCGCGGTGCACAACCGCAGCCGCTCCCGCACCGACGCCCTGATCGCCGAGCACGGGCACGAGGGCGACTTCGTCGCCACGGAGACGATGCAGGAGCTGGTCGACGCGCTGGAGAAGCCGCGCCGCGTCCTGATCATGGTCAAGGCCGGCAAGCCGGTCGACGACGTGATCGCGGAGCTGGTCCCGCTGCTCGACACCGACGACATCATCATCGACGCCGGCAACTCCCACTTCACCGACACCCGCCGCCGCGAGGCCGCGCTGGCCGAGAAGGGCCTGCACTTCGTCGGCGTGGGCGTCTCCGGCGGCGAGGAGGGCGCGCTCAAGGGCCCGTCGATCATGCCGGGCGGGTCGAAGAAGTCGTACGAGTCGCTCGGGCCCATGCTGGAGAAGATCTCCGCCCACGTCGACGGCGAGCCGTGCTGCGCCTGGATCGGCACCGACGGCGCCGGCCACTTCGTCAAGATGGTCCACAACGGCATCGAGTACGCCGACATGCAGGTCATCGGCGAGGCGTTCGACCTGCTGCGCGCAGGTGCGGGCATCGAGCCGGCCGAGCAGTCGAAGATCTTCGCCGAGTGGAACAAGGGCGACCTGTCATCCTTCCTCATCGAGATCACCTCCGAGGTGCTCGGGCACGTCGACGCGAAGACCGGCAAGCCGTTCGTGGACGTCGTGGTCGACGCCGCGGGCATGAAGGGCACCGGCGGCTGGACCGTCATCGCCGCCCTGGAGCTGGGCTCGCCGGTCACCGGCATCGCCGAGTCGGTGTTCGCCCGCGCCCTGTCCTCGCAGGCGGCGCAGCGCCCGGTCGCGCAGCAGCTGCTGGCCGGCCACGAGGTGAAGGTGGACCTGCCGGACACGTTCGTCGAGGACGTGCGCCAGGCGCTTTACGCGTCCAAGCTGGTCAGCTACGCCCAGGGCCTGGACATGCTGGTCGCGGCGTCCAAGGAGTACGGCTGGGAGCTGGACCTGGCCTCGATCGCGTCGCTGTGGCGGGCCGGCTGCATCATCCGGGCCGCGCTGCTGCGCGACATCACCGACGCGTACCGCGGCGACAACCCGCCGGCCAACCTGCTGTTCGCGCCGGCGTTCGCCGAGGCGATCGGGGCGGCCGTGCCTGCCTGGCGCCGGGTCGTGGCCACCGCCGCGCAGCTGGGCATCCCCGCCCCGGTGTTCTCCTCGTCCCTGGCGTACTACGACGGCCTGCGCCGCGAGCGCCTGCCCGCCGCGCTGACCCAGGGCCTGCGCGACCTGTTCGGCGCGCACACCTACCAGCGGGTCGACGCCGACGGCGTGTTCCACACCCTGTGGTCGGGCGACAAGACCGAGCGCCAGGAGTCCTGACCGCTTACGCGAACGAAGCTCCGTTCATGCCGGTTTGCTGCATGAACGGAGCTTCGTCCATGCCGCCTCGTGCGAACCATTCAGGAACACCCGCTACGGTGTTGGTTCAATCTTGAAAACTCCGAGGAGTGAACGCCTGTGGGCGGCTACGGCACCCAGATCCTTCTGGTGCTTGTCCTAATGTTGATCAACGGAGCCCTGTCGGGCAGCGAGATGGCACTGATCTCGCTCCGCGAGTCGCAGATCCAGCGGCTCGAGCGCTCCTCCTCCGGCGGCCGGGTGCTGGCCCGCCTGTCCCGGGACCCGAACCGGTTCCTGGCCACCATCCAGATCGGCATCACCCTGGCGGGCTTCCTGGCCTCCGCCTTCGCGGCCACGTCGCTGGCGCAGCCGCTGATCGAGCCGCTGGGCTTCCTCAAGTCGGCCGCCGAGCCCGTGGCGATCATCATCGTCACCCTGGTGCTGACGTTCCTCACCCTGGTGCTGGGCGAGCTCGCCCCCAAGCGCATCGCCATGCAGCGCGCCGAGGGCTGGGCGCTGGTCGCCGCGCGGCCGCTGGACTGGATGGCCACCGCGTCGCGGCCGATCGTCTGGCTGCTCGGCAAGGCCACCGACATGATCGTGCGGATCGCCGGCGTCGACCCCCGGGCGGGCCGCGAGGAGATCTCCGCCGAGGAGATCCGCGACCTGGTCGTGGCGCAGCGCGGGTTCAGCGCCCAGCAGCGTGAGATCATCTCGGGTGCGTTCGAGATCACCGAGCGGGACATCCGCGAGATCCTCATCCCCCGGCGCGAGGTCTTCACGCTGGCCGCGGACCTGACCGTCGAGGAGGGCCTGCGCGAGCTGGCCGACTCCGGCCACAGCCGCGCCCCGGTGGTCCGCGACGGTGACCTGGACTCCGTCCTGGGCGTGGTGCACCTGCGCGACCTGCTCGACGCCGAGGGCGACGTGGGCGAGCGCGCCCGCACGGCGATCTTCCTGCCGGAGACGCTGTCGGTATCGGAGGCGATGCGCCAGCTGCGCTCCCAGCGCGAGCAGTTCGCGCTGGTCGTGGACGAGCACGGCTCGATCGACGGCATCCTCACCATGGAGGACCTGGTGGAGGAGGTCGTCGGCGAGATCTACGACGAGACCGACCGCGACATCGTCGCGGTCGTCCGCGAGGCCGACGACGTGTTCCTGGTGCCCGGCTCGTTCCCCATGCACGACCTGCCCGACCTCGGCATCGACCTGACCCGCCTGGGCGAGGTCGACTACACCACCGTCGCGGGCCTGGTGC
This sequence comes from Catellatospora sp. NPDC049609, assembly GCF_040675365.1. Taxonomy (NCBI): domain Bacteria; kingdom Bacillati; phylum Actinomycetota; class Actinomycetes; order Micromonosporales; family Micromonosporaceae; genus Catellatospora; species Catellatospora sp. NPDC049609. The sequence goes on from NZ_JBFAOU010000013.1 coordinate 78,450, forward strand.
TGGACCGGCTCGGCCGCATCCCGACCGAACCCGGCGACGTGGTCAAGGCGCCCGGCTTCACCGCCGAGGTCGTCGAGGCCGCCGAGCGCACCATCACCAAGGTCCGCCTGCGCCTGGTCCGCAGCAGCGACCGCGAACGCAAGGAGTGAGCCCTCGCGTGGGCCGCGCGGGCGCATCCGCCGCGGCCCACGCGCGGACCGCCGCCTGAGTCCGGCGCTCCCGGCCACGCTCGGTGGCACGGCTTCCGCCACCGCCCCGCCTCGCATAGACATTGGCCTGTCACATGGACTTCGATCTCATGCCAGCCGATGCAATAGGCCAACGTCGATGCGTAGCTGGTGGGCACGCCATCATGGCAGCGTCCGCCTTACCTCGCGGAGAGCCATCTGTCCTGCATGATCCGCATCCGGCCCCGCATGCCACGGTCGGGCTCGCGCCCGGCGGCTGCCAGCAGGGCGTGCCGCATCTCCGCCGTGATGAGCGCTGCGGGCCATGCCTTCAAGGCCAGCAGAGCCATCTCGCGGTTACGGATCGTGCGGTTCGACAGAGCCACCGCGATCAGCGGCCAACCCTTGCCCGGATGTGCGTCGAGCCTGCTCACGACAAGGTCCAGGATGCCCTCAGGCCCTTGTCCGCACGACCCGACCGCAAGCGTCGGTCCGGTGACCAGCTCCGCCAGCGGCAGCAGCTCGTCCGCCAGCCGCAGCGCCGGGTCGATGTCCTCGGTGTAGTCGACTAGCGCGTACCACAGGTCGAAGTCGTAGGGAGCCCGCCGCAGCTGCCTGGTCACCTGGTCGGTGAACGGCACGCCGACCAGTGCCGCCTGCCACAGCCCGCGCTTGACGACTTCGAGATCCTCGTCGTCGAGCGCGTCCTGGACGAGCTGCCGCCAGTCAGGCCGGTCGCACAGCTGCTCGGCCATCGCCTGGAGTCTCGCTCGCTCCGCCGCCGTCCAGCACGACACGGCCTTGGCGGAACTGGCGAATCTGCGCAGTACCCCGACGGCGGCGACCAGCCGGAGGTCCGCGGGCTGCCGGTCGGCGTGGCACAGGTAGCTCGCGACGGCGACAGGGCCGTCCGGGTAGTGGCGCATGTCCGCGGCCGGGCCGCCTTCGCACAGGGCGCGCAGGATGCCGCCGGCACCGAGCAGCAGCGCCTCGTCGACAGTCTCGGCGTCCAGCGCACCAGCCAGGTCACCCGTGGTCGCGGCCAGGTGAGCGAGGTACTCGTCCATGACGGCGTTGCGGTAACCGCCGCGCAGCAGCCACGCCTTGACCTCGGGATCGGTGCATTCCCTGAGTCGCTCCACGGCGTGGATCCGACCCCAGCCCTCGACGCGCCGCGCGAGTTCGAAGACGGCCCGCTCAGGATCCGGCTGCGTGCGGGACAGGGCCTCGGCGGCGTACAACGTGAGGCTTTCCAGCGCACCCAGCAGTAGCAGCAGCTCCCGGTCGCGGGCGTCGCCCGTCAGGCCCAGCAGGACGAGTCCGATGGCGACCGAGTCTCGCCGCGTGCCGTGTTGGGCGAGCCACCGTCCCACCCGGCGCACCCGGTCAGCCGGCAGATCCGCGAGAGCATCGGCGAGCCCTTCCGCGACCGCGACGGAACGGGTCTGTGCACTGGCAGCGTGCAGCCCTGCCAGTGATGCCGGTGTCGGCGTGCCGCGCACCACCGCGCGAACCAGGTCGGCAAGCTCCTGCGCGGCGATCTCACTGCCGACGCTTCCGCCGTGCTGGGTGTGAATGCCGTCGAGGACCGCCGCCGACATGGTCAGCCGACCCGGATCTCGGGGCGGTGCGTCAGGAAGCGGATCGCCGCCGCCCGGCCATGGGCCGGGGCCGTGCAGCGCCGCGAGCGACGATGCGTGTGCGAAACAGGTGAGCCCGTCCACGGCTGCATCCGGCAGCCGCCATCCGCGGGCGTTCATCGTGCGGGGCGGTGGCCGCCCTTCCGGTTGATCAGCATCGTCACATGATGCACAGCTGGGCGCGGACAGGCAATGCCGGGGTGTCGGATCCCGGCGCTACCGTGTGCCAGTGACCGAGACAGGACAGGCGACGGGCCGGCTGCCGACCGAGGCCGAGGAGACGGCGTTCTGGGCGTTGATCGAGCAGGCGTGGGAGCTGGTCGGTGCCGAGGCACAGCAGGCGAGGCAGGCGCTGCTCACCCGCGACCCGCACGGCGATCAGGATCCCTACGTGGTCGACCCGCACCTCGACGTGTTCCTGGAGCGCCTGCGTGACCTGAGCGTCCCGCTGACCGACGAGCAGTTGACCGATCACGACCGGGTGCTGGAGCGCAAGCTGTACGACATCGACCGGGTCGACGTCCACGAGGTGACCGACGGTTCGGACGACGGCTTCCTCTACGCCCGCGGGTTCATCGTCGCGGTCGGGCGCGACTTCTACCGGGCGGTGGTCGCGAACCCGGCGATGGCCGTGCTGGACGGCGGCTGCGAGGCGATGTGCTACTTCTTCGCCGACGTCTACGAGAAGCGCAACGGCGTCTGGCCGGAGACCGGCTCGGGCATCTGCCGGGAGTCGAACAACAACAGCGCAGGTTGGCTGGGCTGACCCGGGGGCCCAGGCGGTCCTGAGCCCCGCGCGTGGTCAGCCCAGGAACGAGTGGCGGATCAGCGAGCCGCCGTCGACGACGAGCGTCTGCCCGGTCATCCAGGACGAGCTCTGCCCGGCTAGGAAAACGACCGCGTTAGCGATGTCCTCGGGCTCGCCGATCCGGCCGAGCGGCGTGTGCTGGTTGATCAGCTCCTCGTTGTTCTCCCACAGCGCCTGGGCGAGCTTGGTGCGCACGATGCCCGGCGCGATGCCGTTGACGCGGACCTTCGGCGCGAGCTCGGCGGCGAACTGCCGGGTGAGGTGGATGACCGCGGCCTTGGTGGCGTTGTAGTAGCCGATGCCGAACTCGGTGGCCAGGCCGCCGACCGAGGCGATGTTGACGATCGCGCCGCCGTTCGCGGCCATCGACGCGTGCCAGACGGCCTGCGTCCACAGCACGATGGAGAGCTGGTTGACCTGCACGGTCTTCTCGGCGCGGGACACGTCGAGGTCGACCATCGGGCCGAAGTACGGGTTGGTGCCGGCGTTGTTGACGAGCACGTCGACCGAGCCGAACTCGGCGACGGCGGCGGCGACGCAGGCCTCGGCCTGGTCCTTCTCGCCGACGTGCGCGGCCTTGGCCAGGAAACCGACCTTCGGGTACGCCTGCCGGAACTCCTCGGCGACCGCGTCGAGCGCGTCCTGCCTGCGGGAGCTGAGCACGACGTTGCAGCCCTCGGCGGCCAGCGCGGCCGCGGTGGCCTTGCCGATGCCGCGGGAGGCGCCGGTGACCAGCGCGGTACGACCTTCCAGACCTGTGCGCACAGTTCGCCCCTCAACAGTGGTTCATGCAGTCGGTGTGCGCACACCATAGCGATCCGACCGACCGGTCGGTAGGGTTGGTGAAAGACAACATACCAACCGGTCGGTATTGACAGGCCGAGGCGCCGCGCAGTGTCATGGGCACCTCGAAGCACGGCGTCCCCACCCGGTGCGCCACGACGAAAGGGCGGGCATGAGCCACTACCGGAGCAACCTGCGCGACCTGCGGTTCAACCTGTTCGAGGTGTTCGGGATGGGCGAGCAGCTGGGCCAGGGGCGCTTCGCCGAGCTGGACGTCGAGACGGTCGAGCACATGCTCGCCGAGGTCGAGCGGCTGTCGGTGGGCCCGATCGCGGCGTCCTACACCGAGGCGGACCGCACCCCGCCGGTCTACGACCCGCGCACGTTCTCGGTGGCCATGCCCGAGGGCTTCCGCCGGTCGTACCAGGCGTGGATGGACGCCGAGTGGTGGCGGCTGGACATGCCCGCCGAGGCGGGCGGCGTGGTCGCGCCGCGGGCGCTGTGGTGGGCGCTGATCGAGCTGGTCCAGGGCGCGCAGGCGCCGGTGTACATGTACGGCGGCGGCCCCGGCTTCGGCGGCCTGCTGCACCGCATGGGCACTGCCGAGCAGCAGCGCATCGCCGAGATCATGATCGACCGCCAGTGGGGCGCGACGATGGTGCTGACCGAGCCGGACGCCGGCTCCGACGTCGGCGCGGGCCGCACCCGGGCACTGCCGCAGGCCGACGGTTCGTGGCACATCGAGGGCGTCAAGCGGTTCATCACCTCGGGCGAGCACGACCTGAGCGAGAACATCATGCACTTCGTGCTGGCCCGACCAGTCGTCGCGCCCGGTGCCGACCCAGCCGGAGGCGCCAAGGTCGGCGCCAATGTCACGGTGGGCGGGCCGGGCACCAAGGGCCTGTCGATGTTCCTGGTGCCGAAGTTCCACTTCGACCACACCAGCGGCGAGCTGGGCGAGCGCAACGGCGTCTTCGCCACCAACGTCGAGAAGAAGATGGGCCTGAAGGTCTCCTCCACCTGCGAGCTGACCTTCGGCCAGCACGGCACCCCGGCGGTGGGCTGGCTGGTCGGCGAGGTGCACGACGGCATCGCGCAGATGTTCAAGGTGATCGAGTCGGCGCGTATGCAGGTCGGCGTGAAGGCGATCGCGACCCTGTCGACGGGCTACCTCAACGCGCTGGACTACGCCCGGCAGCGGGTGCAGGGCCCGGACCTGACGCAGGCCGCGGACAAGACCGCGCCGCGGGTGACCATCGACCGCCACCCCGACGTGCGGCGCATCCTGATGCTGCAGAAGGCGTACGCCGAGGGCCTGCGCGCGGTGTACCTCTACACCGCCGGCTGGCTCGACCGCGACCACGTGCAGGGCTCCAACGTCAACGACCTGCTGCTGCCGATCGTGAAGGGCGTGGGGTCGGAGCGCTCGTACGAGATGCTGGCGCTGTCGCTGCAGACGCTGGGCGGTTCGGGCTACCTGCAGGACTACCCGATGGAGCAGTACATCCGGGACACGAAGATCGACACCCTGTACGAGGGCACCACCGCGATCCAGGGTCTGGACTTCTTCTTCCGCAAGATCGCCCGCGACCGCCGGGTGGCGCTGGACCTGCTGCTCGGCGAGATGACGGACTTCTGCGCCGCGAACGAGTCCACCGCCGACCTCAAGCTGGAGTGCGAGGCGCTGCGCGAGGGGATCGACGACGTGCGGGGCATGGTCGACGCCATGCTCGGCTGGCTCAAGGACTCCGGCGGCGACCCCACCGAGGTCTACAAGGTCGGGCAGAACTCGACCCGGCTGCTGATGAGCGTCGGCGACCTGCTGATCGGCTGGCTGCTGACCCGCCAGGCCGCGGTGGCCCTCGACGCGCTGGCCGGGCAGCCGTCCGCCGACGACACCGGCTTCTACCAGGGCAAGCTCGCCGTGGCGCGGTTCTTCGCGCGCACCGTGCTACCGGAGCTGGCGGCCCGCCGCCGGGTGCTGGAGCAGACCGACAACGCGCTGATGGAGATCCCCGATGGGGCGTTCTAGGGCGGTGGCCGGCGCGGCCGGGGTGCGCGAGCGCATCCTGGCCGCGGCGACCGAGCTCTTCGCCGAGCAGGGGTACGCCGCGACGTCGGTGCAGCAGGTCGTCGACCGTGCCGGGGTCACCAAGGGCGGCCTCTACCACTACTTCGGCGCCAAGGAGGACCTGCTCGTCGAGATGTACCGGGCGGTGTTCGGCGAGCGCCTGGCGGCGCTGGACCGGATCGTCGCGCAGGGCCGCGATCCGGAATGGACCCTGCGGGCGATCATCGACGACATCGTGGTGGGCACGGCGGCGATGATCAAGGAGTCCGCCGCCGTGTCCCACGAGCTGGCGGCCATGGACAGCGACCGGACGCAGCGCCTGCAGGCCGACTGGCGCCGCTACCAGGAGACGGTGCGCGGCCTGATCCGCGACGCCCAGGAGTCCGGGGTGTTCGCCGCGGTCGCCTCCCCGGAGATCGTCTCCTGGTCCATCTTCGGCGTCACCAACTCCCTGCACACCTGGTATCGCCCGGACGGGCCCAAGCCCGCCGAGCTGATCGCGAAGGAGCTGGCCGACCTCGTGCTCACCGGCCTCAGGCGCTGACCGCGACCCCTGCGCACACGCGTACGGCGTCAGCCGTGCACGCAGCGCCCGCGATCGTGGCGTACGTGCGAATGGCCCGCCTCGGCGTGGGTCGTCGTCGCGAGCACCTGCCGCAGGTCGTCCGCGCTGACGCCCAGGTAGTCCAGCACCTTGCGCCCACCGGCGGTGTCGTGGTCGGCCAGGGCCAGCAGCAGGTCACCGGTGCCGACCGGCCGGTCCGGCGCCAGCAGCGCCTGCTGCGCGACGACGGCCAGGATGTCGCGCAGCGACGGGTCGGTCCGCCGCGCCGCCCGCTTCGCCAGCCAGCCGCGCCCGCACACCTGCACGACCGCCGCGTCGACGCGGTCGGCCGAGATGCCCAGCAGCGACAGCACGTGCGCGCTGGTCGTCGCCGGGCAGGCCAGCAGGCCGAGCAGCAGGTGCTCCGTGCCCATCTCGGCGCGGCGGAACACCGACGCCTGCTCCGCCGCCAGCACCAGCGCCAGCCGGGCCGCGGGGGTATACCGCTGGGCCACCGCGACCAGCTGCTCCAGCTCGAGCCCGGCCGCCGACGGCAGCTCCGGCACGCCCTGGCGCAGCTGCGGCACGTCGTCCGACGGCGGCACGGCATCAGGTCCGGAGATCATCCCGCGACCCTTTCACGGAAGGCGGGGTGGCCGCCAGATCCGTATCGACGTGACGCGCTCCCCCACCCGGCGGAAAGCGCCGTCGAACGGAACCCACGCGGCGCGAACGGGATCGCGCGGTTCCCGGTACGGGTGCCATCCTGAGCGCATGGCCATCTCGCCCCCCGACCCCGAGTGGATCACCATTGCGGCGTACGACAACACGTTCGGCGGCCCGCGGCCGGTGCAGGTCCTGCTGGCTTGACTGCGTGAGCGCGGGATCGACTGGCTGCCGTTCGAGGAGCGCGAGATCCGGGTGAACCTGTACTGCGGGCGCGACGAGCAGGGACGCCCGTGCGGCTCCGTCGCCGTGTGCCTGCCCGGCGAGGTGCTCCGCCGCATCGGCCTGCATCCCGACCAGCCCAGCTCACGGATTGTCGGGCCGTCACCCCCGGCCTGGTGGCACGCGGCGGGCGAGCGGTACGCCAGGCTGCGACCGTGACAGTTGAGGTGAAGTGGGTCGCCCGGCCGGAATACGGCGCCGGGCGGCCCGGTTCACGCTGTCGACGATCAACGAGAAGGAGCCGGGATGACCGCACCGCTGGAGTTCGCGCTCGACACGTTCGGCGACGTCACCGTCGGCGCCGACGGTGGCCGCGTCTCGTACGCGCAGGTCATCCGCGACGTCGTGGAGCAGGCCGTGCTGGCCGACCGCCTCGGCGTCGACGCGTTCGGCATCGGCGAGCACCACCGCGAGGACTTCGCCGTCACCTCGCCCGAGATCGTGCTGGCCGCCATCGCGGCGCGGACCGAGCGGATCCGCCTCGGCACCGCGGTCACCGTGCTCAGCTCCGACGATCCGGTGCGCGTCTTCGAGCGCTTCGCCACCCTCGACGCGGTGTCCCGCGGTCGCGCCGAGATCATCCTCGGCCGGGGCTCGTTCACCGAGTCGTTCCCGCTGTTCGGGTACGACCTCAGCCAGTACAACGAGCTGTTCGAGGAGAAGCTGGACCTGCTCGCGCAACTGCTCGACGAGGGACCCGTCACCTGGCAGGGCAGGCTGCGCCCAGGGCAGCTCACCGACCAGCACGTCTACCCCAAGACCGAGTCCGGCCGCATCCGCACCTGGATCGGCGTCGGCGGCAGCCCGGAGTCGGTGGTCCGCGCCGCGGCGTACAAGATGCCGCTCATGCTCGCCATCATCGGCGGCCGGCCCGACCGGTTCGCGCCCTATGTCGACCTCTACCACCGCGCGCTCGCGCAGCTGGAGGCCGAGCCGCTGCCGGTCGGGGTGCACTCCCCCGGCCACCTCGCCGAGACCGACGCCGAGGCCCGCGAGGAGCTGTGGCCGCACTACCGCCGGATGATCGACCGGATCGGCCGCGAGCGCGGCTGGCCGCCCACCAACCGCAGCCGCTTCGAGGCCGAGGCGGACCAGGGCTCGCTCTACGTCGGCTCGCCGGAGACCGTCGCCAAGAAGATCGCCGACACGGTACGCACGCTCGGCGTGCAGCGCTTCGAGCTGAAGTACAGCGCGGGGACGCTGCCCCACGACAAGCTGACGACCTCGATCCGCCTCTACGGCGAGCAGGTCATCCCCCGCGTACGCGAACTGCTCGCCACGGACTGAGCCAAGCGCACCCCGCGCACTCGGCTAGGACAACTCGATCAGGTCGTCGGGGTCCATCGCGTCGCCGATGTCGCCGGGCCGGTCGGTGGCCAGCAGGCAGCCGTATCGGCGGGCCTCCACGACGGCATGCGCCACGCCCTGCCCGCCCTTGACCGACGGCAGCGTGCCGTGCACATCGAGCAGGCAGTCGCCGGTCAGCGGCAGGATCACGACGCCGCTGTCGTCCCAGGTGAGCATTCGTTCCAGTCGGGTCACGTCAGCGTTGCCCAGGTCCGACCAGACGTCGACCACGGCCAGAGCGGGCACCCCGACCAGCTGGTCACCGTCGATGACCTCGCTGATCAGCTCACCGATCGACACCCGCTCCAGGCGCAGGTGCAGCAGCAGCGCGGAACTGTCGAGGACCAGCCCGATGCTCACGCGGCCCGCTGCCCGGTGCCGCCGGTCCGCGTCCTGCTGCGGTGGGCCTCCAGCCGGGCACGGGCGCGCGCCCGGCCCTCCTCGGTGGGCGCCATGTCGTCGACGTAGCCGAACTCGGCCAGGCGCTGCTGCGCGACCTCCCGCCGCCGGTCCCGCTCGACCAGGCTGGTCAGGTATGCCGAGAAGTTGCCACCGGACCGCGCCTGCGCGTACTCCGCGAGGTTGATCGGCATGGTGATCGAGGTGCGGAAGGTGCCGCCGCCCGGTCCAGCCTTCTCATCTGGCGTTGTCATACTTTGAGCATAGTCCAGTATTATTGATCAACGCGACGCGGATGCGAGTTCCGATTTCCGCCAGCGTGGTCAGCGGCTCACGATCACGCTGGTGGGCATGTACTCGATCCACGCCATAGATCCATCGGTGGTCGCACAGTTGCTCAGCGCCGACGACGCCGGCAACCCGCCCGAGCTCTCCGTCGACGTCGAGGGCGGCGCACCCCTGCGCTGCTGCCTGCGCCGGGCTGCCCCCGGTGACCGCATCGCGCTCGTCGCGTACGAGCCGCTGCGCCGGTGGGCCGCCGCGGCCGGCGCCGAGCCGGGCCCGTACCTGGAACGGGGTCCGGTCTTCCTGCACGCCGACGGCTGCACCGGCCCCGAGGTCGCGCCGTCCTACCTCGGCACCGCGCACCGGGTGTTCCGCTGCTACGACCGCGACGGGCGCATCCTCGGCGGCCGCCGCATCGAGCCCGGCGAGGTGCACCGCGCCGTGTTCGACGAGCTGTTCGCCGATCCGGCGGTGGCTCTGGTCCACGTCCGGGCGGTCGAGTACGGCTGCTTCCTCTACGAGTCCCGGCGCGTCTGAGCTGGGCCGATCGCTACCGGCGCAGCCGCAGCAGGATGTCGCCCGGCTGCACGCTGACCACCCGGCCCGCCTCATGGCCCCCGGTCAGCTGCACCTGCACCGCGTCCGGGTCCTCGTCGTCGGCGCTGACGATGCGGCCCACCGCGTCGGGGTGGCGGGCCAGCGCCACATGGTCGCCGATGAACACGTCCTCGCCGCTGGAGGCGGTCCACCGGGCCGGGCTGCCGTTCACGGCCGCCCGCCTGCTGGTCGATCCTTCCATCCGCACACGCGCCCTCCCCAGGGTGGGGACGTGGCGGCTGACGAACGCCCACGCCGGCGGCCGCCATGTCCGATTCGGACCAGTGGCCGCGCGGTCTGTCAGGACGAAGTTGACCGTCCGACCACGACTCAAAGTTAGGGCACCAACTTTTGCGGCGCAAGGAACCTAGTGCCCTAACCTGATGAGTGATCTACTGGTAGGCGACGACCCGGAAGGACTTTCACGTCATGCCTGCCGACCTCCCCGCGTATCTGCAGATCGCGGCTGAGCTGCGTTGCCGCATCGTCGCGGGAGAGCTGGCACCGGGCGCGAAGCTGCCCAGTGAGAGCCGGCTGATGGCGATGTTCGGGGTGTCCAACACGGTCACCAAACGGGCGATCGCGGTGCTGAAGGCCGAGGGACTCGTCGAAGGCCGGCACGGCTCCGGTGTGTACGTCCGCCACGTGCGCCGCCTGGTCCGCGACTCGCAGGGCCGCGACCAGCGCCGCCGGCAGGGCCCCACCTCGCCGTTCGCCCGGGACGTGACCGCCTCCGGGCAGCGGCCGTCGTGGGAGCACGACTCGGCCGAGGTCGGCTGCCCCGACGCGATCGCCGCCCGGCTCGGCGTCGAGCCCGGCGAGCCGGTGCTGCGCACCCGCTACCGCTACCTCGCCGACGGCGGCCCCATCCAGCTCGCGACCAGCTACGAGCCGCTGTCGATCACCCGCGGCACGCCCGTGGAGCTACCCGAGGACGGTGCGGCCGTCGGGGTCGTCGCACGAATGGACGTGATCGGCGTACGCATCGACGAGTGCGTGGAGGAGATCATCGCCCGCGCCGCCCATCCCGACGAGATCGAGCGCCTGGGGCTGCCCTCAGGCGGGGCTCTGATGATGGTCGTGGAGCGCACCTACCTCGCGGGCGGCCGGGCGGTGGAGACGGCCGACATCGTCATGGCCGCCGACCGCTACCAGCTGCGCTACCGCTGGCCGGTGGAGTAGCCGGGCTCGTGGGGCGGGGGATGATCGCTGCTTCGTGACACGAAGTGAAGTCCGACCACACCTTCTGACACCGACTCGCGATCATCACCCGAGCTCCGCGGACGCGACACCCGCTCGGAGACGGCCCGACAGTCCGATGGATGCGCCGCCCCGCAACTCCTAGTCTGCCCTTGTGAACCTGCTGGAGCTGCGGGCCGTGGCGCCCGGCCTGCGCACCTTCCACGACGGGACCGACCCGGCGACCGGCGCGACGGTGCACACGACCGTCTACACCGGACATGTCGCGCTCGCGCGCAGCACCGCGTTCCGCGGCATGGTCCGTCTCGGCGACCTGCAGGAGATCTCCTTCTTCGTGCCGGACAGCCTGCCGTACCCGCAGCCGCCCCGGGCGCTGGGCGTGGAGCTGAGCGTGCGGCTGTTCCGCAGCACCGCCAACATCGCCGCGGTCCACCTCGGAGCGTGCGACGAGCGGGTCGAGGTGGCGCCCGACCCGCGCGGCGGGGAGCACCGCTGGCTGTGCGTCACCTTCCGCACCCCGGTGTACTCGCACGACCTCGTCGAGCTGAACTACCGCGTCACGGTGCAGATCCACTGACCGGAGGACCCTCGGTCGTCTTTTCGGGCAACCCCGGCGGCCGCCTCGGGCGTGGTATTGACGTGGCGGCGTTCTGCACACGCGCAGCGCTCGACATCCGACAGGCGGGACCGGTGGCACAGTCATGTTCCGGATTCACTTCACGCAGCAGGACGTGAGCGCCACCCGCATCCTCGCCGAGCCCTCACCGCTGTGGGAGATCGTGCTGAGCTGCCACATGCTGGCCAAGCGCAGTGACGATCCGCTGCTGTCGGGCTGGCACCGCAACTCCCGCGCGCACCTGGAACCGGGCCGGCCGCTGCGCGAGAGCACGGACCTGTTCATCCACGTCAACCCGGCGCACGGCGACTTCCCGGACCTGCTCACCCCGGACACCGACGCCTGCGGGGTGCAAGCCGGGCTGGAGGCGGTGGCGAGCACCCCGACGCGGCGGCTCAGCCACGAGATGGCCTGGGTCGGCCGCCAGCGCGGCAGCCTCACGACCGCCGCCCGCGACCTCGCCGCCGGGCGGTCGGCGGCCATGGAGCAGCTCGTCACCGGCATGCGCGACTACTTCGACGCGGTCATCGGCCCGCAGTGGCCGTGGGTGACCGCCTCGTTCGGCGCCGACCTGGACCTGCGTACGCGATGCCTGGCCACGGGCGGGCTGATCGCGATGCTGAACTCGCTGCACCCGTCGGTCCGGTTCGACGGCAGCGTGCTGACCATCACCGACTTCCCCGGTGAGCGCGACCTGCACCTGGGCGGTCGCGGCATGGTGCTGGTGCCGTCGTTCTTCAAGAGCCGCACGCGGCCGATCACCCTGATCGACCCGGAGCTGCCGCCGGTGCTGGTGTACCCGGTGGACCGGACGGCCGGGATGCTGGCCGCGCGCCAGACCGAGGCGCTCGCCGCGCTGCTCGGGCGCAACCGGGCCGCGATCCTCGACCTGTGCGCGGTCGGCGGCTCCACGACCTCCATCGCCGCGCAGCTGGGCCAGTCGCCGAGCACGATCAGCGAGCACCTCACCGTGCTGCGCAACGCGGGGCTGGTGGCCAGCGACCGGCGCGGCAGCACCATGCAGCACCGGCTGCGGCCGCTGGGCCTGGCCATGCTGGAAGGCCAGGTCGCACCGCCCGCCGGTGCTCCTTAGGATGGGTATGCGCGGCTGCGCACGGCCGGCGCGGGTGCTGGCGGAGCCCGCGGAGCAGCCCTGGGGCGAGCGCATCGCGCTGGTGGCCGACCTCGACGGCAACACGGTCATGCTCGGCGCGCGGCAGGCCGCCTGACCGCTCAGCGGGCCTGGACCATGCGTACGGCGAGGTCGGCGTAGAGGGCGCCGATGTCCTCGGGCGCGCGGCGGCCGGACGAGCGATACCACCGGGCCACGTCGACGGTCAGTGACAGCAGCGCCAGCCCGGTGCCGGGGATGTCGGGCACGTCGAACACGCCCTGCTTGACCCCGTGCTCCAGGGTCGCGCGGACGACCAGGTCCATCTCGTGCCGCAGCGCGGTGATCTCGGTGAGGTGCGCGGGCTCCAGGTGGTTCAGCTCGTACGAGATCACGCGGGCCGGGGTGTGGAACAGCGCGTGCCAGGCGGCGAAGTCGCCGACGACGTCGCGCAGCTGGGTGACCGGGTCCTGGCTGCGGGCCGCCGCGGCGCGCAGCGCGACCAGCGAGTGCCGGTGCCCGATGAGGCAGATGCGGTGCAGCAGCTCCTCCTTGGAGCGGTAGTGCACGTACACCCCGGCCGGGCTCATGCCGACGCGGTTGGCGATGTCGCGGGTGGTGGTGGCGTGGTAGCCGCGCTCGGCGAACGCCTGGACGGCGGCGATGAGCAGCCGCCGGGCGGGCGCGGGGGTGACGTCCTGCCACGCCCGGTCCAGCATCTCGACCTCGTCCAGGTCGACGGCGGCGTTCATGGGTGCCTCCAGGGGGCTTGCGGGCGGCGTTGACATCACCCTTCCACACCGGCATCCTAAGCAAGCGCTTACTTAGTACGCCAGCCTTCATCGCGGAAGGAAAAATCATGAGCTTCGCCTCCCTGGACGACGTGCGCGCCGCCGTCGGGACCGTGGTCAGCACCAGCGACTGGCTGGAGATCGACCAGAAGCGCGTCGACCTGTTCGCCGAGGCCACCGGCGACCTGCAGTGGATCCACACCGATCCGGCACGCGCGGCGCAGGGCCCGTTCGGCACCACGATCGCGCACGGTTACCTGACCCTGTCGCTGATCCCGCTGCTGGCCGGCGACGCCCTGCGGGTGCCCGGCGTGCGGATGGGCGTCAACTACGGCACCAACAAGGTGCGCTTCCCCGCCCCGGTGCCGGTCGGCTCGCGGGTGCGGGCGACCGTCAAGCTGCTGTCCGTCGAGGACGTCGCGGGCGGCGTGCAGCTCACCTCGCAGGTGACCATCGAGCGCGAGGGCGGCGACAAGCCGGTCTGCGTCGCCGAGACCGTGTCGCGGATGTACCTCTGATGGCCGCCACGATGCGGGCCTGGCAGGCGGCCGCCAACGGCGAGCCGGCCGACGTGATGAGCCTGGTCGAGACCGACGTCCCGGTCCCGGCCGCGAACCAGCTGCTGGTACGCGTGCGCGCGACCGCGCTGAACTTCCCGGACGTGCTGCTGTGCCGGGGGACGTACCAGTCGCGCCCGCCGCTGCCGTTCACGCCCGGCGTGGAGCTGTGCGGCGACGTCGCGGCGGCCGGGGCGGAGGTGACCGGCTTCGGCGAGGGCGACCGGATCATCGGCACGACCGCGCTCCCGCACGGCGGCCTGGCCGAGTACGCGCTGGTCGACGCCGCGGACGCGTTCCTCGCCCCGACCGCGCTGGACGACGTGCAGGCGGCCGCCATGCACATCGCGTACCAGACGGGCTGGTTCTCGCTGCACCGGCGCGCGAAGCTCCAGCCCGGCGAGACGCTGCTGGTGCACGCGGCCGCGGGCGGGGTCGGCAGCGCCGCGATCCAGCTCGGCAAGGCCGCCGGCGCGCACGTGATCGCGGTGACCCGCGGCCCGGCGAAGGCCGAGATAGCCGCGAAGCTCGGCGCCGACCTGGTGATCGACCGCCACGAGCAGGACTTCGTCGCCGCGGTGAAGGCCGCCACGAACGGCGCCGGCGCAAACGTGATCTTCGACCCGGTCGGCGGCGACGTGTACACGGGCTCGGCCAAGTGCGTCGCGTTCGAGGGCCGCATCCTGGTCGTCGGCTTCGCGGGCGGCACCGTGCCGACACCCGGCCTCAACCACGCCCTGGTCAAGAACTACTCGATCCTGGGCGTGCACTGGGGCCTCTACCGGCAGCTCGATCCCGTGCTGGTGCAGCAGGCGCACGAGAAGCTGTGCGAGCTGGCCGCCGACCGCGTGGTGCAGCCGCTGATCGGCGGGGTGCTCGACCTCGACGAGGCGGCCGCCGGGCTGACCCGGCTCGGCGCGGGCGAGACCGTCGGCCGCCTGGTGGTGCGGCCGTGAGCGCGCGCGTCTGCGGCCGCCGGCACCATGCGACGTCCGCGGCCGTCAACTTCGTCGGCGGGTTCGCCGAGGTCACCCGGCTCGGCCAGCGCGACGGCACGGGCCGCGCTGAAGTCCTGCGCGGTGCCCGAGGCG
>NZ_JBFAOU010000014.1:0-85373 GCF_040675365.1 Catellatospora sp. NPDC049609
CGCCGCAACCGCACCACCGGCGGCTTCATCATCATCGACGAAACCACCAACCGCACCGTCGCCGCCGGCATGATCATCGAAGCCAACTAACCCCAGCCGCCAGCACCCAGCCCAAGATCGCCGTCTACGGACAGAACCCCCGGCTCACACCCCAGGTTCCGACCACAGACGGCGATCTCCGTCTCCCCAACCCCAGCCCAGCCCAGCCCAGCCCAGCCCAGCCCGTCGATCATGAAGTTAGGGCAGCGACACGCCGTCGAACACGCCCATAAGTTCATGATCAACGCGGTGGAGGGGGTGGGGGTGGGTTAGTGGCCGAAGGGTGGGGAGAGGTGGGGGTCTTGGGCGAGGGTGGTGAAGGCTTGGATGGCGTCGAGCTCGCCGTCGAGGGTGGTGTCGTACTTGGGGCGGGTGTCCTGCTTGCCGCTGAAGTAGACGACGCCCTTGATCTGGGGATGCTGGTGCAGGATGGCGCGCATGTCGTCGAACCAGGCGGCGCGTACGCCGCGCTCCTTGCGTTCGACGCCGAACTCGCCGATCAGCAGGGGGCGGGGGCGCTGCCGGGAGAACTCCAGGACCGGTGCCATCAGCTCGGTGAAGGAGTACATCTCCTGGCCGGGGTAGACGTCGGCGCAGATCCAGTCGACCTCGTCGTCGCCGGGGTAGTAGGGCTGCGCCCGGCCGTCGATGAAGCCGTCGGCGTGCGGGCACCACACCCAGGCCGCGTTGGTCGCGCCGACCTCGGTGAAGATGCGGCGTACGCGCTTCCACGCGGCCACGAAGTCCTCCGGCGAGTGGACCACGTTCTGCAGGTTGGGGCGGTCCATCTCCCAGCGGTAGCGCAGCAGGAACGGCACCCGGAACGAGCGCACCGCCTCGGCGCGGCGGCGGATCTCCTCGTCGTACACGCCGGTCATGATCGAACGGGTGTCGGTGCCGGCCCAGGACACCATCAGCAGCATGCCGCGGTGCACCAGCTCGTAGTCGTAGGTCGAGGGGAAGTCCTCGCGCCACGGGTGGAACGAGTGGGCGATCGTCAGGTCGCGCCCGATCAGCTTCTCGAACCCGTCGATCGCGTCGAGCCGGTCGCCGGTGCGCTGGGGCGCGTCGACGTACGCGCCGAACCAGGCGCCGGTCGCGGGCACCAGCGGCCCGCGGCCGGTGGTGACGAACGGGCCCGGGGCGGGCGGGGGCATGACTTTCACGCTCGGGGAGGGGCGCACCGGGGAGGTCGGAGCCTCCTCGGCGGCAGGCGTACAGCCGGCCGCCGCCACGGCCAGCGCCATCACCAGCCCCGCAGCCGGTAATGCGGTTCTCATCGGACCAAGGTCTCCACTGGGGGTGAGGTGTGCTGTGCCGGGATCTCGGCCGGCCGGCGGCGCAGCTTGCGCAGGCCCGCGAGCTGCAGCACCTGCCGGTTGCGCCAGATCAGGGCGGCGTAGGCGGCCGTCGCGGCGAGCACCGCGCCGACGCCGACCAGCGGGTGGTCGCCGAGCGCGAGCCGGGCCAGCAGCGGCACCGCGCCGTAGCAGCCCACCGCCGCGGCCATGGCGATGAGCCCGCCGCGCGACAGCGGCGACAGCCCGTGCCGCAGGCGCAGCTGCACGAGCGGGAGCAGGTTCTTCAGCAGCAGCGCGACCGACCAGGCCAGCGCCGCGCCGACGATCCCGTAGGAGGGGATGAGCGCGATGTTCAGGGCGACGTTCGCGCCGAGCGCGAGCATGGTCTGGAAGAAGGCGACGCCGGTGTTGCCGGCCATCTCCTGCACCGTGGAGACCATGCCGCAGGCCGTGGCCACCAGCATGGTCAGTGACAGCGCGATGCCGACCAGGCCGGCGTCGCCACCGGCCTGGTAGCCCTCGCCGAAGACGGCCATCAGCTGCCCGCCGAAGATCGCCCAGACCAGGTAGAACGGCCAGGTGATCATGATCAGCCAGGTGGTGGTCATCCGGTAGAGCTTGTTCGCCTCGTCGTGCCGGTCCTGCGCCAGCAGCCCGGAGAACCGGTGCTGCACCGACTGCGCGAGGGCCTGCCCGCCGAGCTGGCCGATGACCAGGAAGCGGGTGGCCGCGGTATAGAGCGCCGCTTCCACCGGCCCGCGCAGCGCCGCGACGAGCACGACGTCGAGCCGCTGCAGGGCGAGCTGGGCCAGGCCGGTGCCGGCCCGGGGGGTGGAGTAGCGCCAGAACCGGCCCCAGTCGCCGCCGTCGGGCGCTTCGACCGCCCGGCCGCCCGCGCGCTCGGCCCGGCGGCGCAGCCGCGCCGACCACAGCACGGCGACCACCACGGCCAGCGCGTACGGCGCGGCCCAGGCCAGCGCCAGCGCGGCCGAGCTGGTCCAGCCCGCGACCAGCACCGCGGCGACGCCGACCAGTTGCAGGCCGGGGCGCAGCACCCGCTCGACGAGCACGTGCGGGCGGGTCGAGCCGAGGCCGCGGCCGACCGCCAGGTGCACGCCGCTGATCGTGGACAGGGGCAGGAACACGGCGAACACGCGTACCGCGTCGACGGTCCCGGCCGGGGCCTCGGGCAGCGTCACCGCGACGAACCAGGGCGCGGCGAGCCACAGCGCGACCGCCACCAGCAGGCTGGCTACCGCGACCGGGGCCGTGGCCACCAGCACGGTGGCGCGCAGCCGGCCGGTCTCGTCGCGGACGCGCTGCTGCGCCAGCAGGTAGACGACGCCGGTCTCCGCGCCGAGCAGCGCCGCCGCGGACAGGATCAGGAACACGGAGGTGAGGGTGAACAGCACCCCGGCGACGCTCGCCTCGAAGCCGCGGGTGACGACCACCGTCAGGGCCAGGCCCGCCAGCGCGGAGACGCCGGCGCCCACGAGGTTGAAGATGCCGGTGCGCATGATGCGCCCCCGGTCCACCCCGTAGGCACCGGCGTGGGCCGGCGCGTCGGTGCTCATCGTCGCCAGCTGGGCGCGGCGCCCAGCCAGTCGGCCAGCCGCGCGTCGTACGGCGCGAAGTGGTCCTCCAGCCGCGACCGCAGCGCGTCCGGCATCGCCGAGCGGGGTCGGGCGTTGTGCTGGTCGTGCACGATGCCGGGCACGTCCGGGATGTCGAGGAAGCGGCACACGCCGGCGAAGACGCGCTCCGGCTCGGCGAAGTAGTCATGGCTGTCCACCACGTGCAGCCGCGGGCGGCCGACCAGCTCTTCGAGGTGCAGCAGCTGGTCGATGTACTCACCGCGGCCGAGGTGGGCGAGGTGGCGCACGGCGTGGCTGTGGTACGCCGGGTCGGCGGCCATCTTCGCCCGCTCCCCCGCCATCCGCTCGGCCTCCAGGGCGACCGCCTGCTCGAACTTCTCGGTCTCGAAGCCGCGGGCGTACTCGTGGGCGTGGCCGGAGTAGGCGCGCTCCACCGGGTCGCGCAGCAGCACGATCAGCTTGACGCCGGGCAGGTCCCGGGCGATGCGCTCGGGCGCCAGCGGGTGCCACATGTAGTACGGGCTGGCCTCGCCGGTGATCGCGGGCATGCCGGTGGCCTGCGCGGTGCGCTCGGCCTTGGCCCGGCTCGGGAAGTGGCCCATGAACCACTTGTGCCCGCGGTGGTAGTCCATGTCGAAGTAGTGCACGCCCTTGCGGAACCGGGGCGGCAGGTACGCCGGGTGCTGGACCAGTGCCTTGTAGAGCGACGTCGTCCCGCCGCGCTGCGTGCCGACGATGAGGAACGACGGCGTCAGCCGCCGGTCCGCCGTGAGCTGGCCCGCGGTCCGGGCCACCACGCCCGCGCGGTGCCACAGGAACTTGCGTACGCGGCTCTTCGCTGCCATCTAAAGGTTCTCCCCCACCAGAGCTGCCCATCGCCCGCCCAGACCGGCGAACGCCCCGTTGATCCACTCATCGACCCGGCCCATCGGCTGGCCGTAACCGTCCTGACCGTCGCCGAGATACCGGCTGCCGATCTCGACGAAGTAGAGCGCGGCCACGGCCCGCGCGGCGGCGTCGTCGACCCCGAACGGGGCGAGCAGCGCCGCGGCCCGGCCGCCCGTCGCGTGTGCGGCGGCGACCGGGTCCTGCCCGCGTACCGTCACCGCCTCGTGCAGGTCGAAGTGCAGCGCGTCGTAGCCGACGGGCACGTCCGCGGTGAACCGCTCGAAGTCCCACAGCAGCAGCCGCTCGCCGTGCACCGACATGTTGCCGCCGTTCCAGTCGCCGTGCCAGCAACCGAACGGCACCTCGGTGCCCGCCGCCGCGTCGAGCGCGCGGCGCATCAGCGCGGCGACCGGCCGCTGCCCCAGCAGGCCGATCTGGGCGGTGAGCCGCCCGGCGTAGCCACTGCCCGCGACGGGGCGGGTGGCGACGCCGTCGACCTCGGCGATCGCGCGCATCGCGGCCAGGCTCAGCGGGGTCAGCCCGGCGGGCGCCGCGTCGGAACGCACCGGCAGGGCGCCGACGACGAGCAGCTCCGCCCCGGCCCAGGTGCCGAAGTGCAGCACCTCGGGCACCTGCGCGGGGGCCAGGTCGCGCCCGGCGAGCAGGGCCAGGGCCCGGTGCTCGGCGGTAATCAGCGTGGAGGTCAGCGCGTTGACGCCCATCTTCGCGTACGCCACCGTGCGCGCCCGGTCGTCGATGAGCTGGAGCACCGGTTTGCGGTTGGCCCGGGGCTGGCCGAACCGGACGCTCAGCCGGACGCGTTCGCCCAGCAGGCCGCTGAGGTGTGCGGCGAGCGAGGGGTCGCCGCTGACCGCCAGCCGGTCGCGGAAGACAAGGTCGCCCAGGGTGCGCCGGCCGACGCCGGTGGCGAAGACCCCGGCGAGCACCCGCTGGCGCAGCCGGTCCTTCAGCGAGCGGGGGGCGCTGGTGTTGCGCACCGCGACGTTCGCGGCGCGCCGGTCGCCGTGCGGGACGAGCAGGCGGGCGGAGCCGATCGCCGGGACGACGGTGTAGACCTCGCCGCCGGCCGGGACGTCCCGGCCGAGGAACACCCGGTGGGCGCCGGCCGCCGTGTCCTCGCCCAGCAGGCGTCCCAGCTCGGTCAGGAACGCGCTGGTCATCTCCTCGCCTCGCTCACGTGTAGACCTGGTTCTTCTCGTTGCGCCAGAGCAGCGCCAGGGAGACCATCATCAGCACGAGGGTCATGCCCAGCGAGTTGTAGATGGTCGAGAACCAGATGGCCAGGGGCACGGTGACGCCGCCCGCGATGCCGACCCACGAATGGTCGCGCCGGAACCGCCAGCCCATCCAGGCGAAGAACAGCAGGTAGAGACCCGCCCCGACGAAGCCCTGCGTGATCAGGAACATCCACAGCTGGCCGTCGCTGCCGATGTCGCGGTTGCCGCACTGCTCGCACGACGGGCTCTGCCCGATGGCGATGGACCGCTCGCTGCCGATCGTCTCGGACTGCCCGCCGAACCCGATGATCGGCGAGGCCTTGGCCGCCTCGACCGCGGCGGCGTTCAGCGAGGCGCGGCCCTCGTTGGAGTGCGGGTTGTTGAACCGGTCCATGACCGTGGCGCCCAGCGGCGTCACCAGCACGATCAGCGCGGCCAGCGCGACGCCGACCAGCACCATGGCGACCGGCATGACGCTGCCCTTGATCGCCATCCGCACCACCAGGTAGCCGACCAGGATCGCGACGCCGGCCCACATGCCGCGGTTGAGCGAGTACACGGTGGGCACCATCGCGGCGACGAGCACCAGCACCGGCCACGTGCGCCCCCACAGGGTGCGGGCGCCGTGCAGGGTGGCGATGACGAACCAGGGCATGAGCAGGACCAGGCACTGGCCCCAGGTGTTGGTGTACTGGAACGGCGCGGCGGGCCGCGGCTTCGGCGCCTCGCCGAGGATGCTCTGCCACTGCGCGAACTCGATCTTCACCGAGGAGCGCACCCAGCCGTTGCTCATGATCGAGCCGGGCAGCACCTCGGCCAGCGGGGTGACCACCGCGACGCGCGGCAGGAACATGCCCGCGATGCCGCCGATGACCAGCACCACGAAGAAGAACGCGAGGAACTTGATCACCCGCTGGGTCGGCAGCTCGCGCTCGGACATGTTGCCGATGTAGAGCAGCACCACCCCGGCGGCGAAGATGTCGCCCATCCGCTGGACGAAGGCCAGGATCCGGCCGACGCCGAACTCCGGCGGCAGCGCGTCGGGCACCGTGGCGCCCAGCATGGTCACGCTGACCAGGCCGAGGCAGAACAGCAGGATCCACAGCGTGGCCGGGGCCGGCAAGCGCACGCGGCCGCGCCGCACCAGCTCCAGCGCCATCGGGATGGACAGCAGCGGGATCCAGGCCAGGGTGAGGCCGAGCAGCCAGCCCACCGGGTAGAGCACGATCATGGCGAACAGCGCCCAGTCGCGGGCGGGCAGCGGCTCGCGGTTGCCGCGGCGGTGCAGCACCGCGGCCAGCGGCGGCAGCGCCCGGGCGTGGGTGGGGGGCGCGGCGACCCCGCGGACGACCGCGACGTCCTCCGCGGCCCGGGTGCGACCCGCGGTGGCGGTCACGACACGGTCACCTTGGCCGTGGGCGGCACCAGCAGCACCCAGGTCGGCCCCGGCGCGAGGCGCACCAGGTACTGCGCGGGGCCGAGGATGTTGAGCGCGGAGTAGAAGCCGGTCTTGTACCAGTGCGCCTCCACGCCCTGCCCGACCGAGAAGATCTGCGCCTTGCCCTCGCCGATCGGGTCGGCCAGGGCGACCTCGCGCTTGAGCGCTTTGACGACCTTGCGGGTGTACGGCATGGTCAGCATCACCAGGTTCGCGGCGGCGACCGGGACCCCGCCCACCGTCGCCTGCCAGCGCTTGCTCGTCTCGTCGAACTTCCAGGTCAGCGCCGCGTGGCCGGCCGCCTGCACGGTGATCGTGGTGGCGGGCGTGACACCGGTGGCCGCGAGCGGCTCGCCGGGCGCGGCGTACTGGAACAGCGGCGCGGGCTGCAGCTGCGACGCGGGCGGCGCCGCCTGCAGCGCCGCCGTGCTCACGTAGCTGCGGCCGCCGGCCGTGGTGAACCCGGGCAGCTTGCGCTGCGGCGTCACCGCGGCGAGCTTGGTCGAGGTGAGCAGGTCCAGAAAGCCCTTGGGCGTGGCGTTGTGGGCGACGTACGGCCGCAGCTGGTTGAGCAGCTTGATGTCGGCCGGGCGCACCGCCGCCACCGGACCGACCTTGTCGGCCGGCTGCGACTGGTAGACCGCCGCCGCGCGCAGCAGCTTGCCCTCGGCGAACTCGAGCTCGACGATGTCGGCCCGGTCCAGCCCGACCGGCGCGGCGGCGCCCGTGCCGATCTCGATCGGCACCAGGATCGCGGTCTTCGACACGGCCGCCGCGTCGACCTCCAGGCCGGTCAGCGGCGCGCGCGGGCGCACCGCCTCGGGCGAGGGCAGCACGAACGGGGACCGGTCCGGCGCCGCGCCGGCCTGCGGGTTCGCCGGGCCGACCGAGCAGCCGGCCAGGGCGGTGACCGCCAGGACCGCCGCGAAGCCGAGCCGGGCCGGGCGGTTCATCGCAGGTCGGCGGTGGACTGATCCGCCGCCGGTGCCCGCTTGCCGCCGGCCTTCTTGTCGGTCTTGTCCGGGCCCGGGGTCCAGAACTCGATGCGCTCGCCCTCGTCGCCGAGGCGCGGGATGACCATGGTCTGGTCGAAGTCGCGGCCGGCCCGGGGCAGGTCGGCCGGCGCCGCCACGGCCGGCGCCGGCACGGCTGCCGGGGCCTGCACCTTGGGCCGCCGGGCCTTGCGGGCCACGCGGGGGCTGCGCACCACGAGCATGCCCGCGAGCGGGCCCTGCACGCGCGCGACCTGCTCGATGGAGGCCTCCACGTCCTCGGCGCGGGCCACCCGGGTCTCGACGACCAGCAGCACCGCCGCGGCGATCTCGCTGAGCGCCTGCGCGTCGACCGCGCTGCTCGGCGGAGCGGTGGCCAGCAGCACCCGGTCGGCCTGCTGCTGCAGCTGGCCGAGCAGCTCGGAGACGGCCGCGACGGGCAGCTCCACCCGCGGGTCGATCCGGCCGGGGCTGAGCAGCGAGACGCCGCGGATCGCGGGGACGGCGTAGAGCGCGTTGTCGAGGGACACCTCGCCCGCGATGACGTCACCGAGCCCGTGCGCGGGCGCGACGCCGAGCAGCTCGGGCAGCTCGGAGGTGCTGTCAGTGCAGACGATGACCACGCGCTCGCCCGAGCGGGCGAAGGCCGCGGCGAGGTTGGACACCACGAACTCGACCGCCGGGCCGGGCGCGGCGCCGCAGATCAGCAGCGCGTCGGTCGCCGACGGGCGGCCGCCGCGGGCCACCCCCGCGGCCACCCGGAGCACGTTGCGCAGCAGGCTGAACTCGCGGCCGAGCGCGCTGGCCGCGTCGGCGACGGCCGACTTGTCCCGGCCGCGCGGCACCTCCATGAGGATCGGCACGTCGGTGCGGTACGGGATCTGCCGGCTGTGGTAGAGCCGGCTGTCCATCCGGTCCAGCACGAGCGCGCCGGCCAGGCCGAGCAGCAGGCCGATGGCGACGCCGCTGAGCACGTACAGCATCATGTCGGGCTTGGCCGGGCCCTCGGGCTTGGTCGCCGCGGAGAGGATGCTGCCCGGCTTGACGATCGTCGCGAGCAGCGGGATCAGCCGGTTGTTCAGCGTGTTGATCTGCTGGGTCAGGATCTGCTGCTGCTGGACGGCCCGCTGGCGGTCCACGGAGTTGTTCGGCAGCGCCGCGACCTGGCCGGCGACGTCGTTGAGCTGCTTGGTCAGGCCGGAGATCTCGTCGCGCATGGCGGCGGCCTGCACGTCGACGTTCTTCTGCGCGTCGGCGGCCCGCTGGTCGAGGTACGCCTGGGCGAAGGCCTGCGAGCCGCGCTGGGCCTCGGCGACGGTCGGCGCCTCGAACGCGATGGACAGCACCGAGGTGTTGGCGGGGACGGTCACCGACACGCGCTCGACCAGCTCGTCCACCGAGGTGTCGGTGGCGAGCAGGTGTGCGGCCGCGTCGCCGACGGTGGTCGATCGGACCACCTGGGACTCGGTGTCGAGATTGACCTTGACGCTGGTGTCCTGGCCCACCTGGAGCACGAGCACCTTCGTCTCGGACACGTACACCTTGGGTTGTGTGGCGGCGAAGCCGAGCCCGCCGATGGCGCCTATGACGACCGCGAGTGACACGAGCCACCAGCGGCGGGCCAGCCAGCCGACGTAATCGCCGATGCTCGCCGTCTGCACCGAGGCCGCATTAGTAGCCATCTATTCCCCTTGGTTCACACGCAATTAACACAATGCCCCGGATGAGCGGTGCGATGCAGGTAGACGCCTTGACACGTAGACGGACCTCACCATAACCACGACTGCCGGGGACGCGGTCAGCCAAACGGCCACATCTGTATCAGACCGGAGTTATTGGACGCCGCCATGGCGCCGACGGGCTCAAGAGTAGGCCGTTTCACGCTGCCGTTCGGTCAGATCCCGTGCACTGTCAGGCTACCGACAATTCGTGGCACGGAAATGTTAAATCGTGTCGCTAGGCTGCGGACCGTCTACACAGGAAGGGAACCGTGGTGGGCGAACCGAATCGTGCACGTCATGTCATGCTGGTCGGCTCCTCGGGTGGCCATCTCGCTCAGCTGTACGCGCTGCGTCCATGGTGGACCGAGCGTGCGCGCACCTGGGTGACGTTCCCGACCCAGGATGCGCACAGCCTGCTCGCGGGTGAGGAGAAGGTCGTCTACGCGCACTACCCGACCACCCGCAACATCCCCAACCTGCTGCGCAACGCCCTGCTGGCGGTACGCATGCTGCGCCGCTCTCGCCCGGACGTGGTGCTGTCCACCGGGGCCGGCGTCGCGCTGCCGTTCTTCGTCGTGGCCCGCCTGCTACGCATCCCGACGGTGTACGTCGAGGTCTACGACCGGCTGGAGACGCGCACCCTCACCGCCCGCCTGTGCGCCCCGTTCACCTCGCGCATGCTGGTGCAGTTCGAGGAGCAGCTGCGGCTGTACAAGGGCGCGACCCTGGTGGGGCCGCTGCTGTGACGCCGCCCTTCGAGATCCAGTCGCAGGCGCGCACCGTCCCCGCGCCCCGCCGGCCCGAGCGCGACGCGGTGCTCGTCGTGGTCGGCACCGACGTGCACCCGTTCGACCGGCTGCTCGACTGGGTCGGCCGGCGCACCGCCGAGCAGCAGGTGCCCTGCGTGATGCAGTACGGCTCGTCGAGCGCGCGCGAGCTGCCCGGCTCGGCGCCCTTCTTCGACCACGAGACGCTGAACGAGCGGCTGCGCCAAGCGGCGGTGGTGGTCTGCCACGGCGGGCCCGCCACCATCACCGAGGCGCGCCGCGCCGGGCACAAACCGATCGTCGTGCCCCGCGACCCCGCGCTGGGCGAGCACGTCGACGACCACCAGCAGCGCTTCGCCGCGCGCATGGCCGAGCTGGGCATGGTCGAGCTGTGCCGCACCGAGGAGGAGTTCCGGCAGGCGCTCGACGCCGCGCTGGCCGACCCGGACCGGCTGCGCATCTCCGGCAGCGAGGCGGGCGCCGCCGCGATCGAGGCGGCCAAGCGGGTCGGCGCGATCGCGGACGGGCTGGTCACCCGGCCCTCGCGCGGGCTGCTGCCGACCGACGAGGTCACCGTGCTGTTCATCGGCGGCTGGGGCCGCAGCGGCTCCACGCTGACCGACCGGATGCTGGGGCAGGCCCCCGACGTGTGCGCGGTCGGCGAGGTGACCCACATCTGGGAGCGCGCGCTGCGCGACAACGAGCGGTGCGGCTGCGGCAGCGCCTTCGACGACTGCCCGTTCTGGGCGAAGGTCGGCGACGTCGCGTTCGGCGGCTGGCACACCCTCGACCTCGACGACGTCATGGCGCTCAAGCACCGCGTGGACCGGATGCGCTTCGTCCCGCGGATGGCCCTGCCGTACTGGCTGAACCGCCGCAAGGCCGACCTGCGGGCGTACGGCGAGCTGCACCGGCGGCTCTACCGGGCGATCGCGGAGGTGTCCGGCGCGCGCGTCGTGGTCGACTCCAGCAAGCACGCCTCGCTGGCGTTCGCGCTGCGCCACGCCCGCGGCGTCGACCTGCGCGTGCTGCACCTGGTGCGGGACGGGCGCGCGGTGGCGTACTCGTGGAGCCGCGAGGTGCGCCGGCCGGAGATCGTCGGCGCCGAGGTGTACATGCCGCAGTACTCCACCGTGCAGTCGGGCGTGCTGTGGTCGATCCACAACGCGCTGTTCCACGTGCTGGACTGGGCGCGCGTGCCGACGCTGCGGCTGCGCTACGAGGACGTGGTGGCCCGGCCCGCCGACGGCCTGCGCCGCATCCGCGAGTTCGCCGGGCTCGGCACCGGCGGCCTGGAGTTCCTGTCCGACCCGGCGCCCGGCACCGCCGCGCTGCCGGTGGCGCACCTGGAGACCACGCACACCGTGGCGGGCAACCCGATGCGCTTCACCACGGGCCGGGTCGAGCTGCGGCTCGACGCCGCCTGGCGCGGCAAGCTCGCCGCGCGTAAGCGCCGGGTCCTCAGCTTGATCACGTGGCCCGGCCGCGTGCGTTACGGCTACCTGAACGGGAGAGACAAATGACGGCGAGCGTCTCGGTGGTGGTGCCCACCCGCAACCGCCCGGAACTGCTGCGCAAGGCGATCGACGCGATCCTGGGCCAGGACTACGCGGGCCCGGTCGAGATCGTGGTGGTGTACGACCAGAGCGAGCCGGACCACTCGCTGGAGCGGCACGACGCGCACCGCCGCGTCCGGGTGATCACGAACGAGCGCACCCCCGGCCTGGCCGGCGGCCGCAACACCGGCATCCTGGCCACCACCGGCGAGCTGGTCGCGTTCTGCGACGACGACGACGAGTGGCTGCCCGGCAAGCTCGCCACCCAGGCCGACCTGCTGGCGGCGCGGCCGGAGGCCGAGCTGTGCTCGATCGGCGTGGTCATCGACTACGACGGCCGGGACGTGGACCGCACCCTCGGCGTCGACGCGGTGACCCTGCCCGACCTGCTGCGCTCGCGCCTGACGGAGCTGCACCCGTCCACGTTCCTGTTCCGGCGGGCGGCGCTCGTCGACGGGATCGGGCTGGTCGACGAGAACATCCCGGGCAGCTACGCCGAGGACTACGAGCTGCTGCTGCGGGCGGCCCGGCGGGCCCCGATCGCGAACGCGCCGGGCGTCGGCGTACGCGTGCGCTGGCACCGGCAGTCGTACTTCACCGCCCGCTGGGCGACCATCGCCGAGGCCCTCGAATGGCTGCTGGAGCGCTACCCGGAGTTCGACAGCGCGCCGCGCGGCTGCGCCCGGATCACCGGGCAGATCGCGTTCGCGCAGGCCGCCGGCGGGCACCGGCGCGACGCCATGCGCTGGGCCGGGCGGACCATCCGGCACAGCCCGCGCGAGGCCCGCTCCTACCTGGCCCTGGCCGTGGCGACCCGCCTGGTCTCGGCCGACACCGTGCTGCGCCGCCTGCACCAGCGCGGCCGCGGCATCTGATCCGCACGTCAAAGAGGGGCGGGATCCTTCCGGATCCCGCCCCTCTTTGCTGTCACGCCGTCACGCGTCGCAGAACGCCCGCCACGCCTTCTGCGAGACGGCGTCGCGCAGCCGGAAGTCGTGCGTCGTCCAGTCGATGTCGAAGTACGTGATCCAGAGACCCTTGTTCTTGATGGTCTCGTTCGCCATCGCGGTCAGCCACGCCGCCCGCGTGTTGCCGGTGGTGTCACTGGCCAGCTTGGCGCTGCCCATCTCGGCGATGCCCCACGGCTTGCCCTCGCCCTTGGAGATCGACGCGACGCGGCCCACCAGGTCGGTCGCCGGGGTGTACTTGTTCTTGTCCCAGTTGTAGACGTCCCAGCCCAGCACGTCGATGACGTCGCCGCCGGGGTAGTAGTCCCTCCACTTGCGGCCCGACTGCGACATCAGCGTCCAGTCCATCAGCACCAGGGTGGCGTGCAGCTTGCTGTTGTTCGCCTGGTCGGCCAGGCCCGCGAGCCGCTTCCACGCCGCCCGGTAGTCGGACGCGGTGAACACGCCGGACTCGATGTTGTCCTCGGGCTCGTGGTAGTACACCCAGTAGACGTCCCGGTCGCGCGGCGCCTTGGCGAACCAGTCCTTCAGGTACGCGTCCCGCGACCCGTTGAGGATCTCCTTCGGGTTGTACTTGAACGACACGATGACGGTCCGGTTGGCCTTGCCGGCGTTGCCGGGCCACGCCGTGGGCGCGCCGGGATAGAACACGCGCGCCGCCTCCAGCCCGCCGAAGTAGCCGTCCTCGCGCGCCAGCGCCTGCACGTACGACTCGCCGTTCTCCTGGTAGAAGGAGGCGCCGCAGAGGGTGCGCCCGGCCGGGATGGTGCTCGGCGGGGGCGGGTTGCCGGTACTCGTGCTCGGGCTGGCGCCGGGGCTGGCCGAGGCCGACGGGCCGACCGAGGCGGAGGCGCCCGGCGACGGGGTGCCCGAGGCGCTCGCGCTCGCGCTGGGCTTGTCGCCGCCCTGGCGGCCGTCCTGCGGCGTCGTATCCGGTGCGCCGAGCTCGATGAAGGTCACCGCGAGCACCGGCGCGCCGTCCCCGTGCTCGCCCGCGAACAGGGTGAGCGAGTCGGTGTCGCTGGCGTTGGTGACCGCGAAGGACACGTCCAGCGGCATCGGGCTCGGCTCGTCGCTCGGCGTCACCGCACCGCTGACGTCGAAGGTGACCAGGTTCTTCTCGGACACCTGCGGGCCGCCCAGCACCTGGCCGAGGCCGGGCCGGTTGTTGTACGCCAGCTCGCGCTCGGTCCACTCGCTGCTGAGCACCGCGCGCGCCTGCAGCCCGGCCGGTGGTGCGGCGTCGGCCTGCAGCTGCAGCGACATCGAGGAGACGCGGAAGCCGGACGGGATGGACACCTGGAACTTCAGGTAGGACACCGCGTAGTAGTCGGGCCGGGCGACCGAGACGAGCGTGTCCCGCGTGCCGAACACCGTGTCGGGCTCCTCGCGTACCACGTAGCCGTCCTCGGCGACCGGGATGCGCAGCGAGGTGGTCTCCGGCGGGGCCTCCTTGGCCACCACCACGGCGACGCCGATGAGGGCGGCGCCGAGGCAGGCGGCGACGATCGCGGCGATGATCATTTTGCCACGGGAGGGCGGCCAGAAGCCGCGTCGCCTTGATCGCGGGTCCATGCGTGCTGTCGGTGCGGGGCTCGCGCCCCACGAGGGGTTGACCACAGTCAGACTCCGAACAGGTCTCGCGGCCCGTGCCGCGATCTTCGTATCGACTCATGGCAGCCGTATGCGGCACCGCTGCGAACGGGAAAGTCCGCACCGGTGCCGCACCACTCACCGCCTATGGAGATCACATTTCTCGTGATCGGTGATCGAATGGGATTCGATCACGCAGCCGGCAATGGAAAGAATGCGATTCTTCCATGGAACTCGCCATGGACTGTATCGGTGTCGCTGGCAATCCACAGTCCTGCGGAAGTGGGGTAGATGTCCTCGGTGCCCACTCCGCGATCCTTTCCGGGATTCCACGTGAAGGCCTTGCCGGTCACCGGATTGATCGCGCCGATGCCCTCGGCCGGGACCGCGCCCGGACCCGCGCTGTCGGCGCCGTTGGGGTTGTCCAGCCAGCGCTGGTGACCGCCGACGTAGACGGCGTGCCCGGCCACCGCGACCGACAGCAGCGTGTCCCCGCCGGTGTAGTTGACCCAGACCGGCTGCTTGTTGGCGACCTGCGAGGTCAGGTCCCAGCGGGCGGCGGTGTCGCACAGCGAGCCCGTCCGGCGCGCGCCGGTGGTGACCGCGGCGAACCAGGTGCCGTCGGCCGAGATGTCGACCGCGCGCATGTACGTCGGGAACGACGGCGAGCACTGCTGCTGGTAGCGGGTGGTGCTCCAGGCCGACAGCGTCGCCGGCGAGGTGGCCAGGTTGACCACCGCGATCTGGTGCCGGGCCTGCCCCGCGACCGTGCTGAAGTTGCCCATGATGACGAGCTTCGAGCCGTCGGGCGTGACGTCCATGCCGGTGACCTTCACCCCGGAGGTGGCGCCGGTGCTGGTCACCCGGGCCCCGTCGAGGTTCATGCTGACCGAGGCGTCGGCCGCGCCGGTGCCCGCGTTCAGGGCCGCCAGGCCGCGCCGCGTCGTGCCGCCGACCGCCTGGAAGCGCCCGCCGAGCAGCAGGCGGTTGCCGGTCAGGCGCAGCTCGTCCACCCCGCCGGTGATGTCCGGCACGGTGAAGCCGGTCCAGGACGCGCCCGTGGTGGCGCTGATCCGCTCGACGCTGCGCGACCGCACGTTGTTGACGTTGGTGAAGTCGCCGCCGATGTAGATCGACTGCCCGTCCGGGGCCGCGACCAGCGACCGCACCGTGCCGTCGACGACCGGCTTGAACGTGTTGTCAATGGCGCCGGTGGTCGCGTTGAAGGCGAACAGCCGGCGCTGCGTGATCACCGTGCCCGAGCTGGAGCTGCGGATCTGGGTGAACGAGCCGCCCACGTAGACGCGGCTGCCGACCTGCAGGATCTTGAAAGCCGTCCCGTCGAGGGCGTGCGGCGTCCAGTTGACCGGATCCTGTCCGACCAGGGCCGAGTGCTGGATCGACACGGCAGACGCGGAGGCGCCCAGGCCCACCGCGGCGACGGTGGCCGCCGAGGTCAGTGCCAGGAGCACCGAGCGCCGCCTACCGCGACGCGCGATCGAGAAGCCATACATACCCCGGATGCTGTCAGGGATCGGCGCCTCGTCCTGTCGTGCAATTGACCATCGCAGAGCCGGAAAGAAGCTTGCGTGAATGCCGCTTCACGCGCTATTCCAGGGTTATTGTCAACAATTCCCACGGCGATTCGGGATACAGTAGCCGTCCGTGCCGTAACCCGCAACGACCGTCGCTCTGAAGTGATCGGACCGGCCACCGCGTGGTGGCCGGTCCGACGTCATTCACCTGATGGAGCAGGCGGGTCAGCCGCGGATGAACGCGCCCGGCGAACGCCAGTCGACACCGTCGATCAGCGGACCGCTGACCGCCGTCGCGGTGCCGGTGAAGTTGGTGCCGTCGAACGCCCGGCGCACCAGCCGCCCGTCGAGGCCGCCGCGCGACCAGTACACGTACCCGTCGGAGAGGAACAGCGCGCCCGACGGGGCGGACAGGTTCTCCAGGGCGGTGGACAGGCCGCTGCCGTTGGCCTGGAAGCGCTGCGCGCCGACGATGCCGCTGTCCGGGCTGAAGTACCGCCAGAACAGGGCGTTCTGGCCGTTGATGGTGTAGTACAGCCGGCCGTTGCTGTAGAACATGCTCCGCACGTTCGGCAGCTCGGTGTAGATGGCCGTCTTCACCGCCAGGTACGTCAGCGTGGTGGTCGGCTTGTCGTCGACCAGCTGGTTGTCCCAGCGCGGGTCCGAGTGCGGGTTGTGCAGCACGGCCGGGCCGAAGTTCACGCCGTCGAAGGTGCGCTTGTAGATGTTGCTGTCCGACATGCCGTAGTACAGCGTGTCGTCGACCAGGAACGCGCCGCGCAGGTTCTGCCAGGCGGTGCCGTCGGCCCCGCCGACGCCGGTGAGGGCGCCCGCCGTGGTGCCGTCGTACGACCGCTTCGCGACGCCGTTGCCGGTGCCGCCGCTGGTGCGCACGATCTCGATCGCGTCCACCGCCGGGTTCAGCGCCCCGTGCAGGAACTCGATGTTGATCGTCCCGTCACTGGTGACCGGGAACTTCAGCGTGTGCCCGACCTTGTAGCCGACGGCGGCCATCGTGTCGTAGTCGTCGGCGACCGTGACACCGTCGATCTTGATGTCGAACACCCGGTCGCCGACCAGGTGGTAGGCCCAGTCCCGCGCCACGAAGGAGA
The DNA here is from genome assembly GCF_040675365.1 of Catellatospora sp. NPDC049609. Lineage (NCBI taxonomy): Bacteria > Bacillati > Actinomycetota > Actinomycetes > Micromonosporales > Micromonosporaceae > Catellatospora > Catellatospora sp. NPDC049609. The sequence continues at coordinate 16,744 of NZ_JBFAOU010000014.1, forward strand.
GGCGGACCTCCACCTGCGTGCCGGCGGCCACCGGGAAGTTCCACATCATCTCCGGCGCGGCCGACGGGTCGTACCGCCGGTCGTCGAACGCGGCGAGCGGCGTGCTCGCCGGCACCGACGGGTCCAGCGTGATCGTGTTCGACACGATGGTGTTCGTGAGGCCGCCGGTGTTGTGGTACGCGCTCGGCGCCGCGGTGGTGTCCGCCGCCCAGGCCATCTCACCGTCGGTCGCGGCCAGCTCCGGGCCGCCCGCGTTCACGCGGTACAGCACGTCGTCGGCCGGGATGTTCACGGTGTTGTTCGGCAGGAACACCTCGGTCGGCAGCGCGCCCACCACACCCGCCGGCGGCACCTGGCCACCCGCGAGCGGGAAGTACGCGATCCGGCCCCGGAAGTAGTCGAAGTTGCCGATGTGCTCGGTGTCCGAGCCGACGTAGAGGCCGTCCGCGGTGGCGTACAGCGCCGCGGCGCCGATGCCGCGCGGGTGGCGGCCCGGGTTCCACGCCATGGGGACGCCGTTCATCGGCTCCAGCGCGGCGATGCCCGGTCGGGGCACCGAACCCTGGCGGGCCCGGTCGCTGCCCTCGGGGTTGTTCATCCAGCGCTGGTGGCCGCCGACGTACACCGCCGTGCCGGTGATCGCCACCGACAGCAGCGTGTCACCGCCGGTGTGGTTGACCCAGGTCGGCTGGAGGTTCGTGCCGGTGGCCCCGATCTCCCAGCGGCTCGCGGCGTCGCACAGCGAGCTCGCGCCCTGCGGGCCGCCGGTGGTCACCACCACGAAGTAGCTGCCGTCCGGGGAGATGTCGAGATCGCGCACCCACTTGTCGAACGCGTTGCGTGCGCAGGCGTCGTCGAACCGGTTGGTGTGCCAGTTCGCGATGGCCGCCGTCGCGCCCGTCAGGTCCAGCATCACGACCTGGTCGTAGTCGCCGCCGTTGGCCTGCTTGAAGTTGCCCAGCACGACGGCCTTGGCGCCGTCCGGCGTGACGTCGATCTCGGTGGGGCCGACCGCGGAGTTCGCCCCGGTGCCGTTGTAGTTGTGGTGCCCGGTCAGCGCGATCGTCACGAACGGGTCGATCGCGCCGGTCAGCGCGTCCAGCGAGGCCAGCCCGTTGCGGGTGTCCGGGCCCACCGTGGTGAAGAAGCCGCCGACCAGCAACCGGGTGCCGACCTGCTTCACCGTGGTGACCGCGCCGTTCATCGCGGGCGCCTTGAACGAGCTCAGCAGCGTGCCGTCGGCCGTGTTCAGCACGACCAGCTTGCTCCAGCCGCCGGGCACGTTGTTGACGCCGGTGAACCGGCCGCCGACCAGCACCGTGTTGGCCACCGGGCCGGGCTGCAGCGTCATCACCTCGTCGTTGATGACCGGCGCGAACGCCGTGTCCACCAGACCGGTGGCGGCGTCGAAGGCGAACAGGTTCGGCCGGGCGTGCACCGTGCCCGTGCCGCGGTCGGTGACCGCGGTGAACGTGCCGCCGACGAAGACCTTGTTACCGACCTTGACGATGGCGTTGACCGTGCCGTCGTTGATGTTCGGGGTGGCCGTCGACGGGACCGCGGACACCGTACGGTCGTGCGACGGCTGCACCGCCGTAGCCGGCCCTACCACCAAAATCACGGCGGCGAGGACGGCCAGTCCCGCAACCGTGGTGCGACCAAGTCTTCGCAAGTTGACTCCCACCCAACCCAAGGAAGTGGGCACGGGTGATCACCGGTGCCCTGACGCGATGAGCCGCAGCTGAACGCTAAACCTGAAGCTTCAGTGAGGTTGGTTGCGCGGGCAAGGGTCCTGCCGCCAATGTGTCTGATCGGACAGTCGATTCACACCCGCGGCGAGCGGGTGCCATATTTTCGCGGCCGTGGATCGTACGGCCGCCGCGACCTGCGACGGATCATCTCTTCCTGGTGTCGGCAGTGCGACAACCAGAGCGCCGGGAGGCGACAGAACTCCGATCAGGGCGTGGTATGCACGCAACACCCAGTCTAATTCGGACCGCCGCGCGGCGCCACCCCCGACCCTCGATCCGCCACGAGGAAGCACCGCCGCCTTCGGCCGCGGCCCGGCCACACCTGCCGGATGCTCAGGCCGTGCCGGCGACTAGCGAGGCAGGCTCCGCTGCTCAGCCGGCGTGGATGAGCGCGACGGCGATGGCCGCCAGTCCCTCGCCGCGGCCGGTGAGGCCGAGGCCGTCGGTGGTGGTGCCGGCGACCGTCACCGGCGCGCCCGCCGCCGTGGAGAGGACCTGCTGCGCCTCGTCCCGCCGCTTGCCGATCTTCGGGCTGACCCCGATGACCTGGATGGAGATGTTGCCGATCGCGAAGCCGGCCGCGCGTACCCGGCGGGCGGCCTCCGCCAGCAGCACCACGCCCGCGGCGCCCGACCACTCGGGCCGGTCGGTGCCGAAGTTGGCGCCCAGGTCGCCGAGCCCCGCGGCGCTGAACAGCGCATCGCAGGCGGCGTGGGCGGCGACGTCGGCGTCGGAGTGGCCGGCCAGGCCCGGGGAGTCGGGCCAGTGCAGCCCCGCCACCCAGCAGGGCCGGTCCGGGTCGAACGCGTGCACGTCCGTGCCGATGCCCACTCTCACCGCTGCGCCTCCGCCTCGTCGATCAGGAAGTCGTGCCCACGACACGCCGCCGAACCCTGCCACAAGTTCATGATCGACGGGTCAGGAGGGGTGGGATGCGGCCAGGAGGGCCTGGGCGATGAGGAGGTCCACGGGGCGGGTGATCTTGAGGGCCAGGTCGCTGCCGGGGATGGTGTGGACCTTGTGGCCGAGACGCTCGACCATGCCGGCGTCGTCGGTGTGCTCGTCGACGGCCTGGGCGTGGGCGAGGACGAGGGTCTCGCGGCGGAAGCCCTGGGGGGTCTGGATGACGCGCAGCGGGGTGCGATCGACGGTCTCCAGGACGCACTCGGCCGCGTCGACCCGCTTGACGGTGTCGACGACCGGGAGGGCGGGGACGACCGCCGCCAGGCCCGAGCGGACCGCGGCGGCCACCGACTCGACCAGGTCCGGCGGGGTGAGCGCGCGGGCGGCGTCGTGTACGAGCACGATGTCGACCGTCGCCGGGACCGCGGCCAGCGCCGCCGCCACCGACTGCTGGCGGGTGGCGCCGCCGGGCACCACCGTCGCGCCGGGGACCAGCTCGCGCACCGCGGCCACCTCGGCGGGCGGGGCGGCGATGACGATCATGGCGACGGAGGGCGCCTGCGCGATGCGGCGACAGGCGTGCACGAGCAGCGGCTCGCCGGCGAGCTCGCGCAGCGCCTTGGGCGTGCCGCCGCCCAGGCGCAGGCCCATCCCGGCCGCGGGAACGAGAACCGCGACGTCCCTGCGCCCGGAAGGCGCTGGAACGTCGCGGCTATCGATATCAGAGAACACTGCAGGTGTGCGGGTCACGCCTCGGCGAGCACCTTGTCCAGGAGGACCTCGGCTCCGTCCTTGGTGCTCTTCTCGGCGAGCGCGACCTCACCGACGAGGATGTCCCGAGCCTTGGCGAGCATCCGCTTCTCCCCCGCCGACAGACCACGCTCCCGCTCCCGGCGCCAGAGGTCACGCACGACCTCCGCCACCTTGAGCGGGTTACCCGAGGCGAGCTTCTCGAGATTCGCCTTGTACCGCCGCGACCAGTTGGTCGGCTCCTCGGTGTGCGGGGCGCGGAGGACGTCGAAAACCTTGGACAGGCCCTCTTCGCCAACCACCTCACGCACGCCGACGATCTCGGCGTTCTCGGCGGGCACCCGCACCGTCAGGTCGCCTTGAGCAACCCGAAGGACGAGGTATAGCTTCTCCTCGCCCTTGATGGTGCGGGTCTCGATAGCCTCGATGAGTGCGGCCCCGTGGTGGGGGTAGACAACGGTCTCGCCGACACTGAAATCCATAGGTACGAAACCCCTTTCGCTGTGTCTAGGGTAACACGGGCGTGCCGCGCAGTCCCAGCCCGTCTTGCACAGTTAGCGCAGCTCACCCCCGTTGTGAGCCGTATTTCTTATGCTTGACACAGCCAGCAGGCCATTCGTCCGCTACTCTGAGTGACCGTTTCTCCACTCATTGGCGTCTGTGGTGCCGGTTGTCCGCATCGCGAACAGCCCTCAATCTCCTACGATGCGCCACTAGCGTGAGTCTGTACGACGCGGGACAGTAGAGAGACGCGGTGCAGAGCGCGCGAGGAGCCGGCGATGGGCACGCTGGGGAACGGCCTTCCGGACCTCCCGCCCGAGTGGGGAGAGGTCGTCATTCCCGATGACCCCGCTGAGCTGGCCGAAGAGGCGGAGCGGGTCCGGGACGAGCTACGGCACGAAGCCAAGGCGGCCCGCCGCGCGGCGCGGCGGGCGAAGTGGCGGCGGCGGCTGCGGCTGCCCGAGCGCATCGACGACCCCGACCAGCCCTCACTGGTGCTGCCCCTGGTGGTGCTCGGCGTCGCCGTCGTGATCACGCTGCTCAGCCTGCTGCTCATCGCCTGGCCCAGCCTGACCCGGCCCACCCCGGAGACCCCCCAGCCCGGCCCACCGGTCCGGCCCGCGGTCTCCGCCCCGGCCGCCTCCCCCGGCACCGGCTCGGCACCAAGCAGCCCGGCCACCGGGCAGACCGTCCCCGGCTCCCCGGCCGGATCGCTACCCGTGAGCAACCCGCCGACCCCTCGTTGACCGGCAGCACCCTTCGGTGACCGCCCCCGAAGGCGGTGACGCCCACCCGCACGCTGCCGACAGCGGTGCCCGCGACTGAAGATCGCTGCTTCTCTTGATGTGCACTGAGACCACAGGTTTCGACCGGATACAGAGATCATGACCGCGGCCGTCCTCTGACAGACCGGACATTCGTCGTGAAGCGGGCACGAAGCGCCGCTTGGCGGGTGAGGGCGGAGCGCATAGCGGGCACAACGGCGGGCCTGGCCGCGCCGGCGGGCGCGGAGCCCGAGTCGCGGCGACACTTACCGGATGTCACCGCTGCAGTTGCTGCGCGCCTGCCACCCGCTGCCCGCTCTCGCCGTGACCGCGTTCGGCGCGCTGCTGGCCGCGGGCATGGGCCACTCACCCGCGAGCACGGCGGCGGTCGCGGTGACCGTCGGGCTCAGCCAGCTGTCGGTCGGCTGGGCCAACGACGCGCTCGACGCCGCGCGGGACGCGGCCGTGGGCCGCACCGACAAGCCGCTGGCCGGGGACCCGGCCGGGCGCCGTACCGTCGCCGTCGCCGCCGCCGTGGCCACGGTCGGCACCGTCGCGGCCTGCCTGGCCTGGGGGTGGCCGGCCGGGGCGTGGTTCCTGGCCGCGCTGGTCTCCGCGCACCTCTACAACCACCCGCTGAAGGCGACGCCGGTCTCGGTCGTGCCCTACCTGGTGTCGTTCGCCTGCCTGGTGGAGTTCGTCAGCACGGCCCGGCCCGGGGCACCTGCCGCGCCGGGCTGGCTGGTCGCCGCCGCGGCGCTGCTGGCGGGCGCGGCGCACCTGCTCAACGCGGTCCCCGACCTGGCCGACGACGCGGCGACCGGCATCCACGGCCTGCCCCAGCGGCTCGGGGCGCGGCGCAGCCTGGTGGTCGCCTCCGTGCTGCTGCTCGCGGCGACGATCACCCTGCTGGCCGGTGCCCGGCCGCCGCTGTGGGCCGGGCTGGCGGCCCTGGGCACGGCCGCGGTCCTGATCGCCGTCGGCTGGTACGCCGCACCGCGCACGGCCTTCCGCGCCCTGCTGGCGGTGGCCGCGGTGGACCTGGTGCTGCTGGTGCTCAGCGGGGCGCTGTGAACAGCGGCGGGTCGGCTGCAGGGCCTCGATCGCCGGACACTACGCTGAGCCCGTGACGCGCTCGATCACCATGCTCTTCGCCGGCGGTGCTGCCGCCGCTGTCCTGGCCCTGTCCGGTTGCGGCGCCGGCATGATCTCCCAGACCGCCGACCAGGTCGCAGCCGTGCCCGGCTACAGCGCGACCGTGCCGGTCCCGGGCGGTGGCAACATCGCCCTGCGCGACGCCATGATCGCCTACCCGGGCGTCAAGGGCTTCCCGGCCGGTGCCGACGCGCCGCTGCAGCTGCGCATCTTCAACGACACCGAGCAGCCCGTGACGCTGGAGAGCGTGACCTCCAACGACGCCCAGAGCGTCCGGCTGGCCACGCCGAGCGACCTGAAGGCGTCGCCGACCCCGGCCGCCGCGTCGCCGACCGCCGCGTCCTCGCCGACCGGCTCGCCGACCGCGTCGCCGAAGGGCAGCCCCTCCCCGGCGGCCAGCCCTAGCCCGAGCCCGGCGGCACCTGCGGCCAAGCCGGTCATCCAGCCCGGCGGCTTCCTGGAGCTCACCCCGCAGTCCGGCCAGCTGGCCCTGCTCAGCGGGCTGAAGAAGCCGGTGGGCAACGGCGAGGGCGTGCATCTGAAGCTGACCTTCTCCAACGGCGTGGTCATCGAGACGCTGCCCGGCACGGTCGTGCCGGTGGCGCCGCCGCTGAGCGTCGCCCCGCGCGTGCCCGTGCCCCCGTCGGCCCGCCCGGGCACCGAGGGCGAAGGCCACTGACCTGCGACATCCGGCCGCCCGGCACGCCACCGTTCACACGGCGCGCCGGGCGGCTTTTCACGTCGCACCGGCGCGGTAGGTTGCGCACGTGACTGTGCGCGCCACCTCGAAGACGGCCAAGCCCGCCCGCCCGGCGTACGAATGCGACGCGTGCGGGCACCAGCCTCCCAAGTGGGTCGGCCGCTGCCCCGAGTGCGGCGAGTGGGGCTCGGTCATCGAGTCCTCCACCGGCCCCGCGCTCGGCGCGATGCGCACCGTGGCCCCGCGGGCGCCCGGCGAGCCCGCCCGGCCCATCGCCTCGATCTCCGCGCAGCCGGCCCGCGCCGTCGCCACCGGCGTCGGCGAGCTGGACCGCGTGCTCGGCGGCGGCCTGGTGCCCGGCTCCGTGGTGCTGCTGGCCGGCGAGCCGGGTGTGGGCAAGTCCACTCTGCTGCTCGACGTCGCCCAGCAGTGGGCCGCGGGCGCGGGCAGCAACGCCCTGATCGTGAGCGGCGAGGAGTCGGTCAGCCAGGTGCGGCTGCGGGCCGAGCGCATGAACACCCTGCACGAGCGGCTCTACCTGGCCGCCGAGACCGATCTGGCGGCCGTGCTCGGCCACCTCGACGCGGTGAAGCCGGGCCTGCTGGTGCTCGACTCGGTGCAGACGATCGCCGCGCCGGGCAACGACGGCGTGCCCGGCGGCGTCACCCAGGTGCGGGCGGTCACCGCCGCGCTGGTCGCCGTGGCCAAGGAGCGCAACATCGCGACCGTGCTGGTGGGCCACGTCACCAAGGACGGCAACGTGGCCGGCCCCCGGGTGCTGGAGCACCTGGTCGACGTGGTGCTGCACTTCGAGGGCGACAAGCACTCCTCGCTGCGCCTGGTCCGGGGCCTGAAGAACCGCTTCGGCGCCGCCGACGAGGTCGGCTGCTTCGAGATGCACGAGGGTGGCATCGCCTCCCTGCCCGACCCCTCCGGGCTGTTCCTCACCCGGTACGCCGAGCCCGTCCCCGGCACCTGCGTCACCGTCGCGATGGAGGGCCGCCGCGCGCTCGTCACCGAGGTGCAGGCCCTGATTGGCGCGACCGTGGCCGGCTCGCCGCGGCGGACCGTGTCCGGCCTCGACTCGGCCCGCCTGGCCATGGTGCTGGCGGTGCTGCAGCGGCGCACCGAGCGGATGGCGCTGCACGACAAGGAGGTGTTCGCGGCGACCGTGGGCGGCATCCGGGTCGTCGAGCCCGCCGCCGACCTCGCCGTGGCACTCGCCGTCGCCTCGGCCGGGCTCAACCTGTCCATGTCGCCCCGGCTCGCCGCGATCGGTGAGGTGGGTCTCACCGGCGAGGTGCGGCGGGTCGGCGCGGTGCCCCGGCGCCTCGCGGAGGCCGCCCGGCTCGGGTTCAAATACGCATTGGTGCCGCCCGGTTGCGGACCGTCGTCGACGGGGACGCCGGCCGGCGGCATGCGGGTGGAAGAGGTGTCCGATCTGCGTACGGCACTGCACTGGGCTGCACGCTTGTCCGCTGAGTGACGCCGCCGCCACGGGCCGCCGGGCACCCGCCACCCGTCCCCGTAGACTGTGCCCGTGCCGATCGATCGCGACACCACCTGGAACACCGCCGTAGTCGGCGGTGATCCGTTGCGCGCCACCCTGGCACGGGTGGCCCCGGGCACGCCGCTGCGTGACAGCCTCGAGCGCATCCTGCGCGGCCGGACCGGGGCCCTCATCGTCCTTGGGTACGACAAGCTCATCGAGACCCTCTGCACGGGTGGCTTCCCCCTCGACGTCGAGTTCTCCGCCACGCGCCTGCGTGAGCTGTGCAAGATGGACGGCGCCGTCGTGCTCTCCGCCGACGGCACGCGCATCCTGCGCGCCGCCGTACACCTGATGCCGGACGCCTCCATCCCCACCGAGGAGTCGGGCACCCGGCACCGCACGGCCGAGCGCGTGTCCAAGCAGAGCGGCTACCCGGTGATCTCGGTGAGCCAGTCGATGCACATCATCGGGGTGTACGTCGCCGGCCAGCGGCACACCCTGGACGACTCCGGGCAGATACTGTCCCGGGCCAACCAGGCCCTCGCCACGCTGGAGCGGTACAAGCTGCGCCTGGACGAGGTCAGCGGCACGCTCTCCGCGCTGGAGATCGAGGACCTGGTCACCGTCCGGGACGCGCTCGCCGTCGTGCAGCGCCTCGAGATGGTGCGCCGCATCTCCGACGAGATCGCCGGGTACGTCGTCGAGCTGGGCACCGACGGCCGGCTGCTGTCCCTGCAGCTCGACGAGATGATGGCCGGCGTGGACGCCGACCGGACCCTGGTCATCCGCGACTACCTGCCGCCGGGCCGCAAGACCCGCACGGCCGACGAGGCCCTGGTCGAGCTCGACCTGCTGTCGGCGAGCGAGCTGATCGACCTCGTCTCGGTCGCCAAGGCCATGGGCTACCCGGCGACGACCGAGGCGCTGGACGCCGCCGTCAGCCCGCGCGGGTTCCGCCTGCTGGCCCGGGTGCCGCGCCTGCCCGGCGCGATAGTGGACCGGCTGGTGGACCACTTCGGCAGCCTGCAGCGCCTGCTCGGCGCGACGGTCGAGGACCTGCAGGCCGTGGACGGCGTCGGCGACGCCCGCGCCCGCGGCGTCCGCGAGGGCCTGTCCCGCCTCGCCGAGACCTCGATCCTCGAGCGGTACGTCTGACCCCGCTCCCCAAGATCGCCCGACTTGCCAGGCAGATGTGCGTATCAGCGGTCAGGATCCGCCCATGTGCCAGGCAAGTCGGAAGATCTTGGGCGGGGCGGGCTAGGTCAGCTTCAGCGTCACCGACGGGCTGATCGCGGTGCCCACGCGGGCGTAGAGGCGGTACTCCCCCGCCGGGGGGACGGGGCCGTCCGGCACCCGCTTGATCGTCTTCTCGCAGGCGGAGCTGGACTTGCCGTTCCAGACCACAGTGTACGAGCGCTCGTGGTTGGGCGGGAACTGGCGCACCTCGTGGCCCCGCGGCCCACCGCAGTCGTCGGAGGACCAGATCTTCTCGGTGCTCTTCAGGACGCGCAGCTCCTGCATGTCGGCGCCGACGTCACGGGTGCAGGTGCGTTTCGAGGTGTTCTTCACCAGCAGCGTGATGTAGAGGTCGGCACCGCGCTTGAGCGTCGTCTGGGCCGGCTTCGCGGTCACCTTGATCTCGCTGTCGGTGCACAGGGCGGGATCGGTCTCGGCGCCCTCACCGGCCGCGGACGGGCTCGCGCTCACCTCGGAGGCGGGCGCGATCACCTCGCCGGGCGTGGGTGACGGCTCCGGCTGCACGCTCGGCTCGGCCTCCGCCGAGGCGGTGGGCTGCGCCGGGGAGTTCACCGCGGACGGGTTCTGCGCACCGCCGCTGCCGGTGCGCACCGCCAGGGTCACCATGAGAACGACAACCAGCAGCGCGCCGAGCACCATGGCACGGCGACGCCAGTAGACGGCTGCGGGCAGTGGACCCACTATCAGTCTCATGATGTGCTCACGCTATCGCCCACGATCACGACACGCATCACGCGACACGCTAAGTGCGTGTCACAGATAGACTTTTCGCTGATAGATCGCGTGTGCGCCGCTGACCTTGTCCAAAAACAGCAGTCCGTTACAGTGGTCGATCTCGTGCTGGAGCGCGCGCGCCTCGAAGGCGTCCGTCGTGATCGTCACCTTGCGCCCGCTGCCCGGCAGCTCGCCGCTGACCACGATGCGGCTCGCCCGCTTCACGTCGCCGGTGAGGTCGGGCACGGACATGCAGCCCTCGCGCCCCGGCCGCCACCGGCTGGCCTCCACGATCACGGCATTGGCCAGCACGAACGTGCCGTGCACGGTGACTGCCTTCGGGTGCTCCACGACGTTCACCGCGAACAGCTGCACGCTCACCCCTACCTGCGGCGCGGCCAGGCCCACGCAGCCGGGCGAGACCCGCATCGTGGCGATCAGGTCTGCCGCGAGCGCCACCACCTCGGGGGCCGTGGGGTCGACCGCCTCACCGACCCGGCTCAGCACGTGATCGGGCGCCGTGACGACCGGCAGCACCCGGCCCTCGCCGAACGAGGAGAGGTCCCAGCCCTCGATGGCCACCTCGGTCTGCTCGCTCACGCCTCCCCCTCGCCCCGCTCGCCGACGACTGCCCGCGGGCTCATAACACGTCCGCCCCGGCCGGGCGCAGGTTGACCTCGACACCGAGCTCCCCGGCGACGTCGGCCAGGCGCTTGGTCAGCTCAGCGGGCACGCCCTCGGGCAGGTCCACCTCGGCGACCAGCAGGTAGAGCGGGCCGACCAGGCGGGTGGACAGATCGGTGATGTTGCCGCCCATCTCGGCGACCACCCGGGTGACCGCCGCGACGATGCCGAGCCGGTCGGCGCCGTGCACGCTCAGCAGGTACGGCAGGCCGGCGTTGTGCGGGGACTCGTCCGGGCCGACGTCGCGCACGGTCACCAGCAGCTGGCCGTCGGCCGACAGCGGGCGCAGCGCGGCCTCGACCTCGGCGGCGCCGGCCGTGGCGGAGCAGATCAGCGTCATCGCGAAGTGGCCGCGCAACCGGGTCATGGTCGAGTCGGTCAGGTTGGCACCCAGCCTGGCCAGCGCCTCGGCGACGTCGGCGACGATCCCGGTGCGGTCCGGTCCGATCACGGTGACGGCCAGTTCGGCCCCACGCGACGAGTTGGTCATGCGGGCATTGTGCACCAGTAGGGTGGGGCCCATGTCCGAACTCGCCTCGCTGACCACTGCGTGGTACGACGCCAACGCGCGGGATCTGCCGTGGCGCGCGCCCGACGTGGGCGCCTGGCCGGTGCTCATCAGCGAGTTCATGCTGCAGCAGACACCGGTCGTGCGGGTGCTGCCGGTGTGGCGGGAGTGGGTGGCGCGCTGGCCGTCGCCCGCCGACCTGGCGGCGGAGGACTCCGGCGAGGCGATCCGGGCCTGGGGACGCCTGGGCTACCCCCGGCGCGCGATGCGCCTGCACGCCTGCGCGGTCGCGCTGGTGGACCGGCACGGCGGGCAGGTGCCCCGGCGGCTGGACCAGATGCTCGCGCTGCCCGGCGTCGGCGACTACACGGCGCGGGCGGTGCTGGCGTTCGCGTACGGGCAGCGGCATCCGGTGGTGGACACCAACGTGCGGCGGGTCGCCGCGCGGGCGGTCACCGGCGCGCCCGACGCCGGAGCGGCCACCACCCCCGCCGACCTGACGCTGGTGGAGTCGCTGCTGCCGGCCACCGACCAGGAGGCCGCGCGCGCCAGCGCCGCATTCATGGAGCTGGGCGCGGTGCTGTGCACGGCACGCGCGCCGCGATGCACAGCCTGCCCGGTGCGGACGCACTGCGCGTGGCACCGCTCCGGCGGGGTGCTGCCGGCGGGCCCGTCCCGCAAGCCGCAGCGCTACGCGGGCACCGACCGCCAGGTGCGCGGCCTGCTGCTGGCCGTGCTGCGGCACGCGCCCGGCCCGGTCGCCAAGCCCGCTTTGGACGTGGTGTGGGCCGACGCGGCCCAGCGCGAGCGGGCGCTGGCCAGCCTGCTCGCCGACGGCCTGGTCGTGCCGCGCGGCGAGCGGTTCGGCCTGCCGGGCCGCAGCCCCGCCGACCTCTGAACGCCGCTCACGCTCAGCAAACGCGGCCCGTCCGGCCCGGCCTCGCCGATATCCGACTGCCGCTCGGGTTTCGCAGCGGATTGCGAACCGGGTTCGGATGGGTAGAGTCCGGGCGTGGCATCCACCCCCGCTCGCCGCGCCCTCACCGTGCTCCTGTTCACCGCCATGCTCGCGCCCGCCGCGTGCAAGAGCGCCGGCCCGGACCCGATCTTCGCGGAGCCCGGCCCGAGCCCTTCGCCCAGCGTGACGGCTTCGCCGAGCCCGTCGCCGAGTCCGTCCGCGCCGCCGTCGCCCTCTCCGACGGTCAAGCCCGTGACGGTCAAGAACCTGCAGTGGTACCTGTCCCAGGTGCCCACCTTCCTGCCGGCGCCGCCGCCGCAGCGGGTGCACCTGCCGGAGAGCAGCTCGGCGGTGTTCTGGTTCGGGGTGCCCACCGACCATCCGGTCGCCTTCATCACCATCGACGACGGGGCGCTGTCCCGCAGACCCGAGGTCGTCGAGTTCATCCGGCAGGCGAAGATCCCGGTGACGCTGTTCCTCAACTCGCCCGCGGCCACCCAGCACACGGCGTACTTCAAGGCGATCCAGGACGCGGGCGGCATGATCGAGAACCACACGATCAGCCACACGTCGCTGAAGGGGAAGTCCTACGACTTCCAGAAGAAGGAGATCTGCGGCTCCGCGGACAAGCTGGAGCAGCTGTTCGGCCGCCGGCCCACGCTGTTCCGCCCGCCGTTCGGCAACCGGGACGCGACCACGCTGAAGGCGGCACGCGACTGCGGCGCGGTGGCCGTCTTCTACTGGACGCAGACGGTCGACAAGGGCAGGGTGCGCTACCAGACCGCCGACAAGGTGGTGAAGCGCGGCGACGTGCTGCTCATGCACTTCCGCCCGGCGCTGATGGACGACCTGCTCGCCGCCCTGAAAGCCATCCACCGCTCCGGCCTCACCCCGGCCCTCCTGGAGGACTACGTCGGCTGACGTCGCGGGGACGATCGCCGCTTCCGGTCAGGATCTGCAGCCTCACCGCACATTCTGACCAGAACCCGCGATCTCCCCCCGGCCCGCGGCCCCCGCGAAGGGTCTCCGGGTACACGAAAGGGGCACCGCGGCTGCGGTGCCCCTTTCGTACTGCCGTGTTACGCGGCGGCGGCGTCGCTGCCGACCGGCTCGGCCGGCGCTTCCGGCGTCTCGGCGGGGACGACCCGCTGGGACGGCGTGAAGGTCAGCTTGGCCGTCTCGACCTGCTCCGGGTCGCCCTCGCAGTCGACCAGCACGTGCTGGCCCGGCTTGAGCTCCTGGAACAGGATCCGCTCGCTGAGCGTGTCCTCCAGCTCGCGCTGGATGGTCCGGCGCAGCGGCCGGGCGCCCAGGACCGGGTCGAAGCCCTTCTTCGCCAGGTACTTCTTGGCGCTGTCGGTCAGCTCCAGGCCCATGTCCTTGTTGCGCAGCTGGTTCTCGATCCGCTTGATCATGATGTCCACGATCGAGAGGATCTCCACCTCGGTGAGCTGGTGGAAGACGATGGTGTCGTCGATACGGTTCAGGAACTCCGGGCGGAAGTGCTGCTTCAGCTCGTCGTTGACCTTCACCTTCATCCGCTCGTAGTTGGACTCGGCGTCCTCCGACTTCTGGAAGCCCAGCGACACGGCCTTGGCCACGTCACGGGTGCCCAGGTTGGTGGTCAGGATGATCACCGTGTTCTTGAAGTCCACGATGCGGCCCTGGCCGTCGGTCAGGCGACCGTCCTCCAGGATCTGCAGCAGGGTGTTGAACACGTCCGGGTGGGCCTTCTCGATCTCGTCGAAGAGGACCACCGAGAACGGCCGGCGGCGCACCTTCTCGGTCAGCTGGCCGCCCTCGTCGTAACCGACGTATCCGGGCGGGGCGCCGACGAGGCGGGACACCGTGTACCGGTCGTGGAACTCGGACATGTCCAGCTGGATCAGCGCGTCCTCGCTGCCGAACAGGAACTCCGCGAGCGCCTTGGACAGCTCGGTCTTACCGATGCCGGACGGGCCGGCGAAGATGAACGAGCCGGACGGGCGCTTCGGGTCCTTGAGGCCGGCCCGCGTACGCCGGATCGCCTTGGAGACCGCCTTGACCGCGTCGATCTGGCCGACGACCCGCTTGTGCAGCTCGTCCTCCATGCGCAGCAGCCGCGAGGTCTCCTCCTCGGTCAGCTTGTACACCGGGATGCCGGTCCAGTTCGCCAGCACCTCGGCGATCTGCTCGTCGTCCACCTCGCTGACGACGTCCAGGTCGCCCGCCTTCCACTGCTTCTCCCGCTCGCCCTTCTGGCCCAGGAGCTGCTTCTCCTTGTCGCGCAGCTGCGCGGCCCGCTCGAAGTCCTGCGCGTCGATCGCAGACTCCTTGTCGCGGCGCACCTGGGCGATCTTCTCGTCGAAGTCGCGCAGGTCCGGCGGCGCGGTCATGCGGCGGATACGCATCCGGGCGCCGGCCTCGTCGATCAGGTCGATCGCCTTGTCCGGCAGGAAGCGGTCGGAGATGTACCGGTCGGCCAGGTTCGCCGCCGCGACCAGGGCCGCGTCGGTGATGGTGACCCGGTGGTGCGCCTCGTAGCGGTCACGCAGGCCCTTGAGCATCTCGATGGTGTGCGCCACCGAGGGCTCGCCGACCTGGATCGGCTGGAAGCGCCGCTCCAGCGCCGCGTCCTTCTCCAGGTGCTTGCGGTACTCGTCGAGCGTGGTCGCGCCGATGGTCTGCAGCTCGCCGCGGGCCAGCATCGGCTTGAGGATGCTGGCGGCGTCGATCGCGCCCTCGGCGGCGCCCGCGCCGACCAGGGTGTGGATCTCGTCGATGAACAGGATGATGTCGCCGCGCGTGCGGATCTCCTTGAGCACCTTCTTCAGGCGCTCCTCGAAGTCACCGCGGTAGCGCGAGCCGGCCACCAGCGCGCCCAGGTCGAGGGTGTAGAGCTGCTTGTCCTTGAGCGTCTCCGGCACCTCGCCCTTGACGATCTTCTGCGCCAGGCCCTCGACGACCGTGGTCTTGCCGACGCCGGGCTCGCCGATCAGCACCGGGTTGTTCTTGGTGCGGCGGGACAGCACCTGCATGACCCGCTCGATCTCCTTCTCCCGGCCGATCACGGGGTCGAGCTTGCCCTCCCGCGCCGACTGGGTCAGGTTGCGACCGAACTGGTCCAGCACGAGGCTGGTGGAGGGAGCGGCCTCGCCGGTGGCGGTGCCGGCCGCGGCCGGCTCCTTGCCGCCCTGGTAGCCCGAGAGGAGCTGGATCACCTGCTGGCGCACCCGGTTGAGGTCGGCGCCGAGCTTCACCAGCACCTGGGCCGCGACGCCCTCACCCTCGCGGATCAGACCGAGCAGGATGTGCTCGGTGCCGATGTAGTTGTGGCCGAGCTGCAGCGCCTCGCGCAGCGACAGCTCAAGCACCTTCTTGGCCCGCGGCGTGAACGGGATGTGCCCGCTCGGCGCCTGCTGGCCCTGGCCGATGATCTCCTCTACCTGCTGGCGCACGCCCTCCAGCGAGATGCCGAGACTTTCCAGCGCCTTCGCCGCGACGCCCTCACCCTCGTGGATGAGGCCGAGCAGGATGTGCTCCGTGCCGATGTAGTTGTGGTTGAGCATCCTGGCCTCTTCTTGGGCCAGGACGACCACCCGACGCGCCCGGTCGGTGAACCGCTCGAACATTCCCGCTCCTCACCTACGCCTCAGTCCTCGAACTCCCGGGGGGAGATCCGCGGCGGCGAAGCTGTTTCACTCACTCTAACGCCAGACCCCGACCATGTCGGCCCACCGGAAACGCTCGTCCGGTCACCGTTGTGTAACCGTCAGGTCGCTTACCGTCGGCGTGAGAGCGGAGTAAACGGTGCAAAACTCCTGCAATCCGCCGTTGAGACTGGCATCAGAGCCAACCTTGCCTCGGCGGCGGCTGTTCCGCATCCAGGACCGCTACGCGCACAGCGAAAATCGGAGTCCATATTCTGATCAGGCGCGCGCGCTGAGCGCCCAGAACACGAAAAAGCGGCACGACGCGAAGGAAAATGCACAACCTTCGCGGCGTACCGCTTCTCTGGTCAAATCACGCGAAGTTCGCCAACCCGGCCGGTAGGCGATCAGCGCAGTCCCGCGGCGTAGTAGGCCTCGATGACCTTGGCCGGCACCCGGCCCCGGTCGTTGACCTCCTTGCCCTGGGCCTTGGCCCACTCGCGCACCCGCTGGTTGAACGCACGCTGCTCGGCCGCGGTCGGGGCCTTCGCCTTGGGGGCGGCCACCGGCCCGCGCCGGCCGCTCTCCTTGCGCGCGGCAGCCAGGAACGGCGCCAGCGCCAACGCCAACTTGTCGTGGTTCGCCGGGCCCAGGTCGATCTCGTAACTGGCGCCTTCGAACCCGAACTTCACGCTACGGACGTCGCCTTCGGAACCATCGAGGTCGTCCGCCAGAACCACTATCTCGCGCCTGGCCATACGGTCTTCCTTTCTCGCCGCCCTGGAGCCTCCCCGCCAGTCAAGGGCGCCATGAATTGCATAAGGGGGTGACGCTCGTCAGGATAGAACACTTTTCGACGGCGGATCAATTCTGACGGAGTTCTTTATCGCGAGATTCCGGGACCGCGGCCGGGTAAACGGCCGACCCGCCCGATCGGCTATCGCCTGACAAGGGAAAATGGAATGGCCTAGGCCATTCAACGACTGGGGACGGGACTGTGGATACCGGTTCCACACCCCTGGGACCCGAGCGCGCGCGGCGCCGCGGAGCACGCGCCCACCTCCTCGCCGACCGCCGCACATAACCTTGATTCGCGCTCCGCTACCGTATGATGACGGTCCGCCGCCGAACCATCGCGAATGCCCGGCGGGGACCTTCGCCGGCCGCCGCCGCGACGGCGACCGGGGTGCCGTCTCGGACGCCGAGACGTCATTTGCGGCGCCCGCCGAATTCACGACCGTCAGCGCCGCCGCATTACGTGCGACAGGGTGCCCGAATCACGTCGCACTGCACTAGGGTGGCCCGAGCACAATGCGACGGACACGGGAGGCCCCATGACTGGAATCGATCGGCATCGGCTTTCCTTCGGCGCCGCGGCCGACACCTATCAGCGGGCCCGCCCCACCTACCCGGTGGAAGCGCTGACCTGGGCGATCGGCGAGGCACCGGGCCGCGTCGTCGACCTCGGCGCGGGCACCGGCCAGCTCACCCGGGTGGCGCTCGCCGCCGGCTTCGAGGTGACCCCGGTGGAGCCGGACCCGGGTATGCGCGCCGCGCTCGACGCGGCGACCCCCGGGACCACCGCGCGGGAGGGCTCCGCCGAGTCGGTCCCACTGCCCGACGGGTACGCCGACGCGGTAGTCGTGGGCACCGCGTACCACTGGTTCGACCCGGCGCGCGCGCATCCGGAGATCGCCCGGGTGCTGCGGCCGGGCGGGGTCTTCGCGCCGATGCGCAACGACCGCGACACCGGCGTCGCGTGGCTGGCCCGCCTGGAGGAGATCATCGGCTCGGCGCACTACCGGCAGGAGGAGCCGGCACCGCTCGCCGACGTCGACTTCGGCCCGCTGTTCGGCCCGCCCGAGTGGGCCGAGTTCCGGCACAGCGTCGTCCAGACCCCGCAGGGCCTGCTCGACCTCGTCACCACCCGGTCGTGGTATCTGGTCTCCCCCGAGACCGAGCAGCGGCGGCTCGCCGCGGCCGTCCGCGAGCTGGTCGCCACGCACCCCGACCTGGCCGGCCGGGACGGCTTCGCGCTGCCGTACGTCACCACGGTCTGCCGGGCGGCGCGGCGCTAGACGTTGCGCTCGTACACCATCCGCAGCCCGATCAGGGTGATCATCGGCTCGTGGTGGGTGATGGTCCGGCACTCGCCGATGACGACCGGCGCCAGCCCACCCGTGCCGATGACCGCGGTGACCCCGCCCAGCTCCTCGATCATGCGGGTGACCACGCCGTCGACCTGCCCGGCGAAGCCGTAGACCACACCGGACTGCAGGCACTCGACGGTGTTCTTGCCGATGATGCGGGCGGGCTTGACCAGCTCCACCTTGCGCAGCTGGGCGGCGCGGGAGGCCAGCGCCTCGACCGAGATCTCGATCCCCGGGGCGAGCACGCCGCCGAGGAACTCCCCGCGGGCGCTGATCGCGTCGAAGTTCGTCGAGGTGCCGAAGTCGACGACGATGGCCGGGCCGCCGTAGAGGGTGTGCGCCGCCAGCGTGTTGACCACGCGGTCGGCGCCGACCTCCTTGGGGTTGTCGATGGCGAGCTGCACGCCCGTGCGCACGCCCGGCTCCACGATCACGGCCGGCAGGCCGGCGTAGTAGCGGTTGAGCATGGTGCGCAGCGAGCGCAGCGCGGCCGGGACCGTCGAGCACGCCGCCACGCCGGTGATCTCGACGTTGTCCCCGGCCAGCAGGCCGCGGAACATCAGGCCGAGCTCGTCGGCGGTGTTGCGGGCGTCGGTCTTGACCCGCCACGAGTGCACGATCTGCTCGCCCTCGAAGGTGGCGAGCACCGTGTTGGTGTTACCGATGTCGATACAGAGCAGCACCGGGCGTCTACTTCCGCGCTCGGAGGTCCAGGGCGATGTCCACGATAGGCGACGAGTGGGTCAGCGCCCCCACCGAGAGGTAGTCGACGCCGGTGGCCGCGTACTCGGCCGCTACCTCCAGGGTCAGCCCGCCGGTGGCCTCCAGCTCCGCCCGCTCGCCGACCGCCGCGACGACCTCGCGCAGCAGCTGCGGCGACATGTTGTCGCACAGCAGGAAGGTCGCCCCGGCCGTCACCGCCTCCTGCGCCTCGGCCAGCGTGGTGACCTCCACCTGCACCGGCACGTCCGGGAAGGTGGACCGCACCAGGTCGTACGCCGCGGTGACCGAGCCGGCGGCGAGCTTGTGGTTGTCCTTGATCATGGCCACGTCGTAGAGGCCCATGCGCTTGTTGGTGCCGCCCGCGGCGCGCACCGCGTACTTCTCGAGGGGCCGCAGGCCGGGCGTGGTCTTGCGGGTGTCCAGCACCAGCGCCTTCGTGCCGGCGAGCCGCTCCACCCAGCGGCGGGTGTGAGTGGCCACCCCCGACATCCGGCACAGCAGGTTGAGCGCGGTCCGCTCGGCCGACAGCAGGGTGCGGGTGGGCCCGGTGACGGTGGCCAGCACGTCGCCGCGCGCGACGGTGTCGCCGTCCTGCACGTGCACGGTCACCTCGGCACCGGGCCCGGCCAGCTCGAACACCAGCTCCGCGACGGCCAGCCCGGCGATGACACCGGACTCCCGGGCGATCAGGTCAGCCGTGTCCACCTGGTGCTCGGGGATCGTCGCCACGCCGGTCACGTCGAGCCGGTCCGGCCCGAGGTCCTCGCGCAGCGCGTTCGCCACGATCCGCTGCACCTCGTCCGGGTCCAACCCGGCCTTGGCCAGCTGTGCCTGCGTCGCGTCCCTCATGCCATCGCCTCCCACGTCCCGTTCATGGTCCCGTCGGCGGACAGCGCCGGGAACAGGTGCCCCCGCCAGTCCGCGACCGCCTCCGGATGATCCTCCCGCCAGTGGCACCCGCGCGTCTCGACGCGCAGCGACGCCGCCGCGACCAGCGCCTGGGCGACGGTCAGCAGGTTGGCGAACTCCCAGCCCGCGGTGCGGCCCGGCAGCGGCGGCGTGCCGACCTCGCGCAGCACGGCGGCCGTCTGCGCCAGCGTCTCGGCGCTGCGCAGCACGCCCGCGCCCCGGGTCATCGCGCGCTGCAGCGCCCGCCGCCGGGCGGCCAGCTCGTCGGGGTCCGGCGCGCCCGCCGGGACGTTCCCGCCGGGTGTCCACGCCAGACCCCCGGCCTCCCCGGCCGACGGCGCGCCTGACGCGGCGCGCTCCCGCTCGCCGCGGGTCGCGTCGTCCCGCGGCTCCTCCCCCGGTGCGGTGGACCGGTCGTCCAGCACCGGGTCGGCCTGCGGGGGCAGCTCGCGGGCGATGTCGGCGGCGATGCGGCGGGCGAAGACCAGGCCCTCCAGCAGCGAGTTCGAGGCCAGGCGGTTGGCGCCGTGCACGCCGGTGCAGGCCACCTCACCGCAGGCGTACAGGCCGGGGATGCTGGTGCGGCCGTCCAGGTCGGTGCGCACCCCGCCGGACGCGTAGTGCGCCGCCGGCGCCACCGGGATCAGATCGACGGTCGGGTCCACGCCCGCGGCCAGGCAGTACGCCGTGATGGTCGGGAACCGGTGGGCCAGGTCGGGCACGTGCCGGGCGTCGAGGTAGACGTGGTCGGTGCCGGACGCCAGCATCTGCCGGTGGATGCCCTTGGCCACCACGTCGCGCGGCGCCAGCTCGGCCAGCTCGTGCTGGCCCACCATGAACCGCTTGCCGTCCCCGTCGACCAGGTGGGCGCCCTCGCCCCGCAGCGCCTCGCTGACCAGCGGCTGCTGCGCGGTGCGGTTGCCGGGCAGGTAGAGCGAGGTGGGGTGGAACTGGACGAACTCCAGGTCGGTCACGTCGGCTCCGGCGCGCAGCGCCAGCGCGACGCCGTCGCCGGTGGACACGACCGGGTTGGTGGTCGCCGCGAAGATCTGGCCCAGCCCGCCGGTGGCCAGCACCACGGCCCGGGCCAGGACCGCGCCGACGCCGTCCTCGGTGCCCTCGCCGAGCACGTGCAGCGTCACGCCGCAGGCCCGGCCGGCGGCGTCGCACAGCAGGTCCAGCACCAGCGCGTGCTCCACCAGGCGGATCCAGGGGTCGCGGCGCACCGCGGCGTGCAGCGCGCGCTGCACCTCGGCGCCGGTGGCGTCACCGCCCGCGTGCACGATGCGGTTGGCGTGGTGGCCGCCCTCGCGGGTCAGCATCAGCGTGCCGTCGGCGTGCCGGTCGAACTCGGCGCCCATCTTGATCAGCTCGCGGACCCGGGCCGGGCCCTCGGTCACCAGCACGTCCACCGCGGCCGGATCGCACAGGCCGACCCCGGCGACCAGGGTGTCCTGGGCGTGGGCGGCCGGGGTGTCCAGCGGGTCCAGCACCGCGGCGATGCCGCCCTGGGCCCACCGGGTGGAGCCGTCGTCGATGTTGACCTTGGTGACCACGGTGACGTGCAGGCCCGCCTCACGCAGGTGCAGTGCCGCGGTCAGCCCGGCGATGCCGGACCCGATCACGACCACGTCGGTGGGCTCGAACCAGCTCGCGGGCCGGGCGGGCAACGCCCGCGGCGACACCGGGAGCTCAACCGGGACTGTCAACGCCTTGCGCACCAGCACAGTCAACCCCGCCGCAGCCCGCCGTTCACCCCCGACCCCACGTGATGCCCCTCACCGGCGTACGACACAGGTGAGGGGCAGGGGCTCAGTTGAGCGGCAGGACCTTGGTGCCGCCGCCCTTGAGCGACTTGGTGAGCTTGCGCTTGTCGAGCCAGAGGTGGCAGCTCACATGGTGGTTGCCGGCGTCCCAGTCCTCCCGGGACGGCCAGTCCCAGATCAGGCCGGTGCGGTAGCGCATCTGGCCGTCGTCGGGCACCTTCACGTATTTGGCGACCAGGCTGCGGCACTTGGTGATGATCTTGTTGCGCATGCTGTTCAGGCTGGTGAAGGGCGTGTTGCCCGCGTCCCACACCCCGACGAACTCGGCGTTGTGCGTCTTGTTGCAGGCGATCGCGGCCAGCCGCTTGGTGTACTGGTAGCAGCCGAACTCCAGCGGGGACGCCCCGGCGAACTCGCCCTTCAGCGAGCCGGTGCGCGCCGCCGCGTCGCCGTAGCGGCCGTCCAGCGCCGCCAGCTCGCAGCGGTACCAGCGCGCGCCGCCGGTCCAGGCCGCGGCGGACGGCACCGACACGCCGATCCAGACCGCGCCGCTGGACCAGGGCCCACCCAGGTGCGTGGTCGACCGCTTGGCGCAGTCGGCCCAGGCGGCCCGCATGTCCGGCGAGCCCTCGGTCGGCGGCGTGGACCGCTCGGCCGCCGCGCCGGCGAACTCGACGACCGCGACCGTCTCGTAGGAGTGGGTCTTGTCGCAGCTCACCGGGTCGTACGACGAGCGGTAGCTGGCCGCCGTGAACCGGTTGGCGCAGGCGCCCTCCTCGGGCTGCCAGATCTGCGGCTCCGCCATCGCCGGCCACTGGTTGACGAGGTTTCCGTCGGCCCCGGGCGGCAGCTGGGCGCCGCACCCCGATGCGGCCAGCAGCGTCGCCGCCGCCAGCACCAACCCGACCGCCGTACGGCCGATCACCTTACGCATGACGCTCCCCGCGGTACGCAGAACATGAGCCGGGAGCATATTTCATGTCCGCACCCGGTGCCGGGCGCGGGATCGACCCGCACGATCAGCTCGGGATGCCCTTGCCCGCCGTGCCCTTGGCCGAGCCGGACATCTTCTTCGTCTCCAGCCACAGGTAGCAGCGCACCCCGCGGTCGCCCGCCGCCCAGGTGGCGCGGCTGTAGGGCCACGAGATCACGCCGAACTTCGTGGTCGCGCTCTTGGCCATGCCGATGAAGTCGGCCATCACCTTGCGGCAGTTGTCGTGGAAGTAGTCCCAGTCCGCGTCGCTCTGCGGGTACTTGCGGCCGGCCGCCGCGACGAAGGTGCCGACGTACTCGGCGTTGTGCGGCTTGGCGCAGTCGGTCTCGGGCATGCTCTGCACCGACCCGTTCTTGCCCGTCTCGGCGAAGCAGCCGAGCAGCAGCTCGGCCGGCAGCCCGCCGCGCAGGCTGCCCTTGCGCTGCATCCAGTCGGCGTCGTCGGTGACCGTGGTCAGCTCGTTCAGCTCGCACCGGTACCACCGGGCGCCGCCCTGCCACGCGGCCGATGACGGCAGCGTGAGCTCCAGGGTCAGCCGCCCGTCGCGCCACTGGCGGCCGACGAAGGCGGTGGCCCGCTCGTCGCACTCGGCGAAGGCGGGCGCGACCGAGGCGTCGTCGGGCTCCGGCGGGGTCGCCAGCTCCGAGGCCGCGCCGGTCAGCTCGCCGACGTACACCGTCTCGCCGTAGTGCGGCAGCTCGCAGTCGACCGGGCGGTACGCCGTGGCGCGGCCGGTCCGCTCGTACGTGCTGTCGTGGCAGACCTCGGCGCTCGGGGTGAACACCTTGGCCGCGGGCAGGGCCGCCCAGTCGTCGGCGAGCCGGCCGTCCACACCGGGCGCGGACGAGCCGCAACCGCTGAGCGCCGTCGCCAGTGCGCAGGCAGCCGCACCGGCGGTGATCCACCGCCTCCACGCCATGTGTCCGCCCCTCCCACGTCGCCGGCGACTCTCCCGGACATCCGCCGTGACGGATCTCCGAGGACTCCTCACCGGTGCCCGGTCCGCCCGGGAGCCTAACCGAACAAGGGCGTACGCGACACCGGAGCTGTCGACCATCTACCAGGCCGGCAGGCCCTTGCCCCCGGTCCCCTTCGCCGACTTCTTGAGGGTCTTGCTGCCGAACCACATCCAGCAGCGGACCTGGCGGTCACCCTCGGCCCAGTTGTCCGACCCGAGCGGGAACGAGACCACGCCCCAGCGCCGGGCGGTCGCGACGGAGGTGCCCAGGAACTTCGCGACCAGCTCGTAGCACCCGCGGTGGATGACGTCCCACTGCCGCTCGGACGCCGGGTAGGCGGTGCCCTCGGCCGCCCGGTACAGCCCGACGAACTCGGCGTTGTGCGCGGTGCCGCAGGGCACGGTGGCCATGTCGTTGCGGGTGACCCGCTTCTGGTCGTACTTCTCGCAGCCGGAGCGGATGTTCGCCGGGATCCCGTCCTTCAGGCTGCCGGTGCGCTTGACCCAGTTCGAGCCGCCGCTGACCGAGCTGACCTCGAGCACGTCGCAGCGGAACCAGCGGGCGCCGCCGTCCCACGCGGCGTCGGTCGGCGCGGCGATGCGCAGGAAGAGCAGGCCGTCCCACCACGGCCGCCCGATGTACTCCTTCGCCCCCACGTCGCACTCCGCGTACGCGGCGGCGTAGGCCTTCGCGCCGCGGGTCGCGCCCTCGGGGAACCGGCCGACGTGGACGGTCTCGGCGTAGTGCAGCACCGAGCAGTCCACGGACAGGTCGGTGTAGCGCCCCGTGCCCTGGGTGACCACGTCCAGGCACTTGCCGGCGTCCGGCACGTACCCCTCCACCTGGGCGACCTTCACCCAGTCGTCGGTCAGGTCCCGGTCCACCGCGTCCGGCAGCTCGGCCGCGCAGCCGGCCAGGGCCAGGTTCGTGAGCAGCGCGACCAGCACCGTGCCGACCGTCGGACGTCCCCGCATCGTCTCCCCCAAGGTCGTAAAGACCGGGCGAGCCTAAACACCGGACGGCGCGGCGCGGATCGTCCTAACGGACGACCGGTCGGCGCGACGGCTCAGAAGTTCGGCAGGCCCCGGCCCTTGGTGCCGCGCGCCGACTTCTTCATCGTCTTCGTGTCGAACCAGATCGCGCAGCGTACGCGGCGGTCGCCGGCCTTCCAGCTCGCGGAGCCGCTCGTGCTGGCGATGGTGGCGAACCGGCCCGCCTGGCTCGACCCGACTCCCACGAACTTCGCGACCAGCGTCCGGCACTGGCGGTGCAGCACGCCCCACTGCCGGTCGGAGGCCGGGTACGCCGTGGTGGCGGAGGCCCGGAACGCGCCGACCCACTCGGCGTTGTGCGCCGCGGTGCAGGCGACCTCGGGCATCTCGGTGATGGTGCGGCCTTTCTTCTTCGCCGACACGCACCCGACCAGCAGCGCGGCCGGGATCCCCTCCTTCAGGCGGCCCTGGCGGCCCAGCCAGACGCCGTCCTTGCTCGCGTCGAAGACCTCGACCACGTCGCAGCGGAACCAGCGCGCCCCGCCCGCCCAGGCGGCCTCGGTGGGCACCGTGACGTAGAGCTGGGTACGGGCCTCCCACCAGAAGCGGCCCAGGTACCCCTTGGACTTCGCGTCGCACTCGGTGTACGCGGCGGCCAGCTGCGCCGGACCGGGCCTGGCGTCGGTCGTGAACGCGCCGACATGGACCACCTCGCCGTAGTGGTTGGCCGTGCAGGCGATCTCGTCGAGGACCGACGCCCGGTTCGGGTAGTGCCCCGGCCGGCTGGCGATGCAGATCCCGGCCTCCGGCACGTACCCCTCGACCTGGGCCGGCTTCGCCCAGTCGTCGGTGAGCAGCCGGTCCACCCCGGCCGGCGGCTCGGGTGTGCACCCGGCCAGCGCCAGAGCCGCCAGCAGCACCGCCGCCATTACGCCGGCCGTCGACCGTCCCCGCATCGGCGTTCCTCCCCGTGTCACGAACCCCGGGGGAGCCTAGAGGATCTTGAGCGTGGCGGGATCGCCCGAACGGACGGTCAGCGGCTCAGCGTGAGGTCGCCGCGTACCACGTCGCCGACCATGCCGGCCACCGCCTCGGCCGGGTCCGCGCCCAGCGAGATGATCCGGTTGCGCTCGTCGACGTGCACCACGCGCGGGGTGTACGAGCGCGCCGTCGCCTCGTCGGCCTGCGCGTACGAGATGAGGATGACCAGGTCGCCCGGCTGGACCAGGTGCGCCGCGGCGCCGTTGATGCCGATCACGCCGGAGCCCCGCTCGCCGGGGATGACGTACGTCTCCAGGCGCGCGCCGTTGGTCACGTCCACGATCGCCACCTGCTCGCCCGGCAGCAGGTCCGCGGCTTCCATCAGCTCCTCGTCGATGGTGACCGAGCCCACGTAGTGCAGGTCGGCCTGGGTCACCGTGGCACGGTGGATCTTCGACTTGAACATGGTGCGCAGGAACATCAGTTCTCCTCGGACTGCGGCGCGGACGCCTCGCTCGCGGCGAGGTCTACGGGCAGGTTGTCGATGAGCCGGGTGGTGCCGACCCGGGCCGCGACCAGCAGCCGGGCCGGGCCGCCCGGCGGGTCCTCGCTCAGGTCGGTGCCGCGCAGCGCGAGGTAGTCCACGTCCAGGCCGGTCAGCTCGGCCGTCGCGGCGGCCAGCACCTCGGCCGGGGTGTGCCGGGCGGCGCCCGCGCGCAGCGCCCGGCTCAGGGCCAGCGCGGTCGCGCGCTCGGCGTCGCTCAGGTAGCGGTTGCGGCTGGACAGGGCCAGGCCGTCGGGCTCGCGCACCGTCGGCACGCCGACGATCTCCACGTCGAGCTCCAGATCGCGGACCATCGCCCGGATGAGCGTGAGCTGCTGGTAGTCCTTCTCCCCGAAGAACGCCGCATCCGGGCGGGTGAGCCGGAGCAGCTTGTTGACCACGGTCAGCACGCCCGCGAAGTGCCCGGGGCGCACGGCGCCCTCCAGCACCGCGCCCAGCGGGCCCGGGTGCACCGTGACCTCGGGCTGCCCGTGCGGGTACATCACCTCAGGCGTGGGCGCGAACACCAGGTCGACGCCCTCGCTCGCGCAGATCGCCAGGTCGGCGTCGAAGGTGCGCGGGTAGCGGGCCAGGTCCTCGTTCGGGCCGAACTGCAGCGGGTTCACGAAGATCGTGGCGAGCACGAAGTCGGCGTGCTTGCGGGCCTCCCGCAGCAGCGTGGCGTGCCCCTCGTGCAGCGCGCCCATGGTCATCACGACCGCGACCGAGCCGTGCGCGGCGGCACGCGCCGCGGCCAGCTCCGCGCGGGTCCGCACCACCGCGGTCACTTCGCCGCCTCGCCGACGTGCCCGGCGCCGTTCTCGGGGGACTCGACGTGGCCGGCGTCACCGGTGGAGTCGGCCAGCACGCCCAGCAGCGGCTCGGCGTCCACCGCGCGCAGCCGCCCGTTCGCGATCGCCCGGTCGGCGGTGCGCCGGGCCAGCGCCACGTACGCGGCCAGCGAGTCGGGGGCGGTGCGGGACAGCTCCCGCACGTGCCGGGCGACCGTGCCCGCGTCGCCGCGCGACACCGGGCCGGTGATCGCGGCGTCGCCCATCCGCAGCGCGTTCTCCAGCGCCGCCGTCAGCAGCGGGCCGAGCACCTTCTCCGGGCTCAGCACACCCGCGTCGCGCAGCCGGTCGGCCGCCTCGTTGACGAGGGTGACCAGGTGGTTCGCCCCGTGCGCCAGGCCCGCGTGGTAGAGCGCGCGCCGGTCCTCGGCGATCCACTCCGGCGCGCCGCCCAGGTCGGCGACGAGCGCGCAGGCCAGCTCGCGTACGTCGGCATCGGCGGCGGTGACGCCGTACGAGATGCCGGGCAGCCGGTCCAGGTCGGCGGGGGTGCCGGTGAAGGTCATCGCCGGGTGCAGCGCGAGCGGCCGGGCGCCGACCGCGACGGCCGGAGCCAGCACGGCCAGCCCGTGCGCGCCCGAGGTGTGCGCCACGACCTGCCCCGGGCGCAGCGCGCCGGTGGCGGCCAGGCCGGTCACCACACCCGCCAGGGCGTCGTCCGGCACGGCGACGATCAGCAGATCGGTCGCGGCGCGCGCCACCTCGTCGGCGGGAAGATTCTGCGCACCCGGCAGCAGGGTGCGGATGCGGTGCTTGGCGGCGGCGGAGACGCCCGAGGCCGCGACGACACGGTGCCCGGCGGCCTCCAGGGCGGCGGCGAGAACCGCGCCTACCCGGCCCGCGCCGATCACACCGACGGTGAGCTCAGCACTCATCTGACGATCCAGTCCTCTTCTTCGGGGTACCGGTCGCCGCAAGTATGCGCCCGGCTGCGGATCGCGGGACAGGGACTGTGCGAAACCGCACTGCCGCAGAAAGTTCACCTGAGCCACAACGACCGGGGCACCCGGCGCCACGTCCCGCAGGCGCCGCCTGTGGCCCTCGTCTCGCCCGTTCAGCGTGGCGGCAACCCGCGTCCGGAGACCGGTGCGGGCGGCCGGTGAGCGCCCCTCGCGGACCGTAGATTCGGCAGGGCAACCACCGGAACGACGGAGAGTGAAACCGCACCCATGCGATGGCGGGACGCGATGCGAACGGCGCTCTACGGCCCGGACGGCTTCTTCGTCCGCGAGCGGCCCGCGGACCACTTCCGGACCAGCGCCCACTCGTCCCACTTCGCGCGGGCGATCGGGACGCTGATGGTGGACGTCGACCGGGCGCTCGGCTCGCCCGAGGTCTTCGACCTGGTGGACGTCGGCGCGGGCCGGGGTGAGCTGCTGTCCGGCGTGCTGGCCGCGCTGCCGGACGAGCTCCGGGCGCGGACCCGCGCGATCGGCGTCGAGGTGTCACCGCGCGGCGACACCACCTCGCCCGGGATAGCGTGGCGCGCCGAGCTCCCGCGCGGGCTGACCGGGCTGCTGCTGGCCACCGAGTGGCTGGACAACGTGCCGCTGGACCTCGCCCGCGACGGCTCGTACCTGGACACCGACCTGCACGCCTGCGGCCCGCTCGACGCGGCAGACGCGGCCTGGGTGGAGCGGTGGTGGCCCGCCCCGCCCGGCGAGATCGCCGAGATCGGGCGCAGCCGGGACGAGGCCTGGGCGGACGCGGTCGGCGCGCTGGACGCCGGGCTCGCGCTCGCCGTCGACTACGGCCACCAGCTCGGCGCGCGGCCGCCGCTGCCCACCGCCACCGGCTTCCGGGACGGGCGCGAGGTCGTGCCCGCCTTCGACGGCACGACCGACATCACCTGCCACGTCGCGATCGACTCCGCGGCCGCCGCGGCCGGCGAAGACCATCTGCTGGTACGCCAGCGCGAAGCCCTGCACCGCCTCGGCCTGGACGGCGCCCGCCCGCCGCTGACCCTCGCCTCGACCGACCCGGCCGCCTACCTGCGCGCGCTCGCCGCAGCGAGCGAGCTGGCCGAGCTCACCACCCCCGCCGGCCTCGGCAGCCACTGGTGGCTCCTCCACTGGACCGCCCTCAACCCACGCACGATCCCTCTCCTCCACCCCTCCGATGACCTCCGCAGCCGGTGAAGATCGCTGTTTCCGGTCACAACCCATGGTCAGACTGCGGTTCGTGGCACCGAACAGCGATCTTCGCGCCGTCTCGAAGCCTCGAGTCGGAGGAAGCGGTTTCGTAGCGGGCGTGAGGGTTAGGAAGGTGCCCTTCCTCTACGTATTGCGTTAAGAAGGTGCCCTTCCTTTCGCTGGGGGCGGGGGCGGGGGCGGGGATACGGCTTACGATGGCGCGCATGGCGGATGCGGGTACGCGGGAGCTGACGGTCGGCGCGGGCGCGGGGGCACAGCAGCTCGGCACCGACATGGTGCTGAACATCGGTCCGCAGCATCCGTCGACGCACGGCGTGCTGCGGCTGCGCCTGGTGCTCGACGGCGAGAAGGTGATCTCCGCCGAGCCGATCGTGGGCTACATGCACCGCGGCGCGGAGAAGCTGTTCGAGGTGCGCGACTACCGGCAGCTGCTGGTGCTGACCAACCGGCACGACTGGCTCAGCGCGTTCAGCAACGAGCTCGGCGCGGCGATGGCCGTGGAGCGGCTGATGGGCCTGGAGGTGCCCGAGCGCGCGGTCTGGCTGCGCACCGCGATGGCGGAGCTGAACCGGGTGCTCAACCACCTGATGTTCCTCGGCTCGTACCCGCTGGAGATCGGCGCGATCACGCCGATGTTCTACGCGTTCCGCGAGCGCGAGGTGCTGCAGGCGGTGATGGAGGAGGCCTCCGGCGGCCGCATGCACTACATGTTCAACCGCGTCGGCGGGCTGAAGGAGGAGGTCCCGGCCGGCTGGACGCGGCGCGCCCGGGAGGCGATCGACCTGGTCACCTCGCGCATGACGATGCTGGACGACCTGATCCGGCGCAACGACATCTTCCTGGCCCGCACCGTCGGCGTCGGCGTGCTCACCGCCGCGCAGGCGGCCGCGTACGGCGCCTCGGGCCCCGTGGCGCGGGCCAGCGGCCTGGACTTCGACCTGCGCCGCGACGAGCCCTACCTGGCCTACGGCGAGCTGGACGTCCCGGTCGTCACCAAGACCGCCGGCGACTGCCACGCCCGGTTCGAGGTGCTGCTCGACCAGGCGTACGTCTCGCTGGACCTGGCCCGGCAGTGCCTGGACCGGGTCGACCGGATCACCGGACCGGTCAACGTACGCCTGCCGAAGGTGGTCAAGGCCCCCGAGGGCCACACCTACGCCTGGACCGAGAACCCGCTCGGCGTCAACGGCTACTACCTGGTGTCGAAGGGCGACAAGACGCCGTGGCGGATGAAGCTGCGCACCGCGTCGTACGCCAACGTGCAGGCGCTGTCGACGCTGCTGCCCGGCACCCTCGTGCCGGACCTGATCGCCATCCTGGGCTCGATGTTCTTCGTCGTCGGCGACGTCGACAAGTAGCCCTGCCATGATCGAAGCTCCGCGCACGCCGGTGGAGCGGCGCGGACGGAGCTTCGATCAGCAATCCGGATCAGCGGTAGCGGCGGTCGTAGTCGCGATCCCGGTCACGGTCCCGCTCGCGGTCCCGGTCACGGCCCCGGTCGTCCTCGTAGTCCGACCAGCGCTGCTCGCGGTCGGACCCGCTCAGCGCCCGCGGCTCGCGCCGCTCCTGCTCGCGCAGCGGGAAGCCGCCGCGCGTGTCCTCGGCCGGCTCGTCGTCGAAGAAGCTGCTGGGCCGGTTGTCCTCGCGGCGCACCGCCGCCCACCGGTCCTCGATCCGCAGCTCGGTGCCGGACGAGTCGCTGTGCAGCGCGGCCCGGCGCTCGCCCATGCGCACCTCGCGACCGCGGTCGTCGCTGCGCACGGTGGCCCAGCGGTCCCCGGCGCGCACGCCCGGCCGGTCGTCGTCGTCGCGCTCGGACCAGCGGCCCTCGATCGCGTCGGCGGCCCGGCGCGGCCTCCGCTCGTCGTCGCGGTCGCGGTCGTGGCGGGAACCCCAGCTGTCGCCGCCGGAGACCGGCTCGTTCGCGTCCCGGCGGCGCTCCAGCTGCTCGCGCAGCCGCTGCTCGGTCCAGGACTCCTCGTGCACATCCCGCTCGCGGCGCTCCTCGTGCGCGTCGCGCTCGCGGCGCTCCGAGCGTGAACGCCGCCCCTCGCCGCGCGGGGCCTCGGCGCGCTGGCCGTAGTCCGCGTCGCGGCCGCGGTCGAAGCCGGCGGCCGCGGCGCTGACGGGGCTGCCGTACAGGCCGGCGCCGCGCGGGCTGTCCTCGCCGTGCGGGTCGACGATGGTGTGCCGGGTGGTCACCTGCACCGTCTCGGTGTGCCGGACGACGCCGGGCGGCACCCCGACCCGGCCGCCGTGCGGCGCGGGCTGGTGCGGAGCCGGCGACGGCGTACCGCGGCCGGCCGCCGGGACCGCCGCGTGGCCGCCGCGGGCCGCCTCGGCCCGGACCGCTTCGAGCTGCGCCCGCGTCGCCTCCAGCTCGTGCCGCGTGGCCTCGAGCTGGTCGGCCAGGTACTGGAACTTCTCGCCGAACGCGCGGTGGGTGGCGTGGGCGGCGGTCGAGATGTCGTCGCGGACGTCGGCCCGGACGGTGTCGATCTCGTCGAGGATCATGTCCTCGAGCTCCAGCCGCACGGTCTCGGTGTCGCGACGCAGCGTGATCGACAGGCCGATCAGGATCACCGACAGGATGACCACCCCGATCGCGGCCCGCAGGGCGAACCCGCCATCGGCGATGAACAGGAACAACGCGGCCAGCGGGGCGAGCCCGACGCCGCCCCAGAACAGCACCGGAAGCAGGCGCGCGTGGCGCTGTTCATCGCGAGTGTCCGAGTTCGGCATGTTGCTAGAGGCTACCGACAGTTGCCGTCGAGGGGAATGCTCTACCGCCCTGAAATGCGAGAACCTCTGCTTCGGAGAGCGCCGCCGACCCACCCTGAACAGGTGCGTGACCCAGCGCGGCCGCCCCAGCCCCAGCATCGGCGCCCGCCGTGCCGGTAATCGACGAACTCTCTTCACGGGGTGTTCAACGAACACCCGCCCGTTTCGCCCGACTCACCACGAAATTGGCACATGCCCACACATGATCGAAGCTCCATCCGGGCTGCCGGACGGAGCTTCGATCAGGAAAGTAGGGAGGTCAGCGCAGTGAGGACCAGCGGTCCTCGTCGCCCCACTGGTCGGTGCGCGCGGGCGCGGGCTGGGCGGGCAGGTTGGCCCAGGTGTCGCCGCTGCCGGTGGACCAGCCGGCGGTGCCCGGCACGCCCACGTCGGACCAGTCGTCCGGGCTCTCCTCGTCGATCGGCAGCGGACGGCCGAACGTCTCCACCAGCCGCGTGACCACCAGGCCCAGCGCGACCACGCCGGCCGCCAGCGCGTAGTGGGAGATGCGCCAGTTGGCCGCGTCCTTGCCGGCGTACCAGATGACCAGGGCCAGCAGGCTGACGCTGAGCAGGGTGCCGAAGACGCCGCCGCGGCGGCCGTACGCGCTCACGCCGCCCACCAGCGCCGCGCCGATGGCCAGGCCGGTCAGCTCGATGCCCTCGGTCGGCACC
Source organism: Catellatospora sp. NPDC049609 (assembly GCF_040675365.1). Lineage (NCBI taxonomy): Bacteria > Bacillati > Actinomycetota > Actinomycetes > Micromonosporales > Micromonosporaceae > Catellatospora > Catellatospora sp. NPDC049609. Next base: position 48,987 of record NZ_JBFAOU010000014.1, read on the forward strand.
ACGACCTGCTCGGTGGTGCCGTTGAGCGCGGCGAGCAGCACGCCCGCGACGGCCGCGAGCACCGTGGACGTGACCAGGCCGAGCGCCGCGACGGTGCCGCCGAGGCCGCCCCGGCGGTGCGCGGGGTCGCCCACCGGGCGGAACCGCCCGACACCGCGCCGGATCGACCGGATCGAGCCGAGCAGCCCGGCGACGATGGTCAGCGCGGCGAACCCGGCGAACAGGTAGAGCGCCTGGTTGGTCGGGTCGTACTCGCCGGCGACGGTCAGCGGGTCGGGGTGCTTCTGGATCCACACGATCGCGACCAGCGCGGCGGCGAGGCTGCCCGCCCAGCCGGGCACGTGGAAGCCCACCACCAGGATCGCGATGACGAGCCCCAGCCCGGCGGCGAACGCGACGGCCATCCCGGCGGTCGGCACCACGCCGTCGTTGCCGTGCTCGGCGTAGAACAGCGCGGCGGCGGAGGCGACCGGGCCGAGGGCCAGGTTCACCGCCCCGGCGCGCAGCGTCATCGCCGCGCCGAAGCCGAGCAGGCCCAGCGCCGCGGCGAAGACCAGCAGCTCCTGGAGCCGGTCGCCGCTGATCTGGGCGCGGTGGCTGTTGTGCAGCAGGAACCCGAGCACCACGACGCCGAGCAGGAGGACGCCCTCCCAGGCGAAGTGGATGCCGAGCCGGTCGCGGCCGACCTCCCCGTGCGCGGGGTCGTCGAAGACGTCGTCGAGGTTGGCGGCAGGCGTCACCCGCGGCCGGTACTGCACGCCTGTGGCGCCTTCGGCGCGGTGGTCGGAATCCTCACGGAAGCCGTCGCCGCGGAACCGTCGCTGCCCTGTCGCGTCGGTCGCTTCGCTGTCGTAGGCCATGACTCGCGCCTCCCGAGTCGGCTGCCGGTCGCGGGGTACGACACGGCATCACCCGAGGCAACCTACCGGCTTAAACGTGAATGCGACAGTCTTCCCCGGCGATAACCTGCTGCTGGCGTCTCGTGTCGGAAAGTGGTCGCCCGGCCTTCAGTCGATGTCCCGCTTGTCGTCGTCGGGTCGCTCGGGCACCCGGCAGGCCCGCTCCAGCCACAGCCCCGCCGCGATCAGCGCGAGCGAGCAGGACAGCGAGATGACCGCCGGGGGCAGGTCGCGCGCGGCGGCGCTGAGCCGCTGGCCGTCGACGAGCAGCCACAGGGTCAGCCCGGCGGAGAACCCGGCGAAGATCGCCCCGGCCAGCGACGACGCCTTGGCGAGCACCGCGTACCGGGCGACGGCCAGCGGCTCGACCCCCGGCCGGCCGGGCTTGCGGTCGATGCGCGCCCGGGTCTGCTGTGCCAGCGCGAACTCGACGAGGGCGAGCGCGAGCAGGGTGAACGCGGGCAGCCACGGCAGCGGGGGCATGCTGCCGTACCACTCGCTGATGACGAGCCAGGCGATCGCGGCGGAGCCCAGGCCCGCCACGACGAGGGTGGCCGGGTTGGTGGGTTGCAGCCGAGGCTCCGGCGTCGACGGCTGGCTCACTTGGCTCCGCACCCCTCACTACACAGATTGAGGGTCACTCTACTTCGAGCCGCACGGCGGGCAGGGCGGTCATCGCGGCGACCTCGGCCGCCATCGGCTCGGCCAGCACCAGTTCGTTGACCCAGCCGTGGCCGGGCAGCTCCGCGTACGGCTGCACCTCCAGCCACGGGCGCAGCACGAACGCCCGCTGGTGGGCGTGCGGGTGGGGCAGGGTGAGCTCCGGCGTGTCGCGCAGGATCGGCGCGCCGTCGTCGGTCCAGGCCGCGACCAGGTCGACGTCGAGGGTGCGCGGGCTGTAGCGCCGCGCCTGGTGGCGCACCCGCCCGGCCTCGTGCTCGATGCCCTGCGCCGTGAGCAGCCACTGCTCGACCGTCTGCGGGCCGCGCACCAGCAGGGCGGCGTTGTAGTACGCCGGCTGCTCGGTGTCGCCCCACGGCGGCGTCTCGTAGACGCCGCTCACCGCGAGCAGCTCACCCTCCTGGGCGAGCCGCCGCACCGCGAAGCGCAGGTGTTCGGCACGGTCGCCGAGGTTGCTGCCTATCGAGAAGACCACCGCAGTCACGACCGATATTCTCGCAGCGTGGTGGTCGACCTGATGCGCGCGACGCCGCCGATCGTGATGGGGGTTCTCAACGTCACCCCCGACTCCTTCTCCGACGGCGGCCTCTACGACGACCTCGACGCCGCCGTGCGGCACGGGGCCGAGCTGCGCCTGCAGGGCGCCCACCTGGTCGACGTGGGCGGTGAGTCCACCCGGCCGGGTGCGGCGCGCGTCGACGCCGACACCGAGATCAAACGGGTGGTGCCGGTCATCGCCGCGCTCACCGCCGCGGGCGTGCCGGCCAGTGTGGACACCACCCGCGCGGCGGTGGCCGCGGCCGCGATCGAGGCGGGGGCGGCCGTCGTCAACGACGTCTCCGGCGGGCTGGCCGACCCGGCGATGCGCCGCGTGGTCGCCGCGGCCGGCTGCCCGTACGTGGTGATGCACTGGCGCGGGCACTCGGCGGACATGCAGTCGCTGGCCGCGTACGACGACGTGGTCGCGCAGGTGCGCGACGAGCTGTCGCGGCGGGTGGACGAGGCGCTGGCCGCCGGGATCGCCGCCGACCAGATCATCGTCGACCCGGGCCTGGGCTTCGCGAAGACCGCCGCGCACAACTGGGCGCTGACCCGGCACCTCGACGAGCTGATCGCGCTCGGCTTCCCGGTGCTGTTCGCGGCGAGCCGGAAGTCCTATCTGGGGCTGCTGCTCGACGGGCGGCCCGCGCCGGACCGCGACGCCGCCACCACCGCGACCAGCGTGCTCGCGGTCGCCGCGGGCGCCTGGGGGGTACGCGTGCACGACGTGCGCTCGACCGTCGACGCCCTCGCGGTGTGGCGCGCGACCGGCAGCCCCCGGCTGCGCTACGAAGGCTGACCATGGACCTGATCACGCTCACCGGCCTGCGGGTACGCGGCAACCACGGCGTCTTCGACTTCGAGCGGCGCGACGGGCAGGACTTCGTGCTGGACGTGGTGCTCGAACTGGACCTGGCGCCGGCCACCGCCAGCGACGACGTGGCCGACACGGTGCACTACGGCGAGCTGGCCTCACGTCTGGCCGAGATCGTCGCCGGGCCGCCGGTCAATCTGATCGAGACGCTGGCGCGCCGCCTCGTCGATGCCTGCCTCGCCTACGACTTGGTCGCCCGCGCGACGGTCACCGTCCACAAGCCACAGGCGCCGATACCGCTGACCTTCGCCGACGTGAGCGTCACGATGAGCGGCGCAAGGTGACGGCCGGACATCCGACACCCGCCACCACCTGCATGGCTTGTCGCACCGGTGGGGGCACCGTACGCTCTGCTATGGATCGAACACCGGTCCTACACAACAGCAAAACCCCGGCGCTTCACTACTAACTGTGATCGACACGAAGCAGGGTGTCATCGGCCGCATCCCACCGCCGGTGACCTCCATCGGTAAGGCTTAGGCAATTGCAGCGCCGGTCGCGCACCGGGGAGGTACCGAATGATCGCCATGGAGCTGGTCCAGGCGGCGTGGAGCCATGCCACGCCGGCCCTCGACATGATCGCCGACGCGGTCCTGGCGGCCCCGGACCCCAAGGGCAACATCGCGACCAACGACATCCTCACCTTCTTCGCCACCAAGATCTCCCCGATCCTGCTGGCCATCCTCGGCGTGATCTTCATCGGCCGCGCCAGCAAGGGCGAGGTCTCGAAGGTGCTCACCAGCTCGGCAATCGCGATCATCGGCGTGGCGTTCATCGTCGGCGCCGGGGCGCTGCTGCTGGTCGGTGAGAACCTGATCGACATCATGTTCGAGTAGGCGGAACGATGCGGCTGCGTACGGACGACGACATCTATCGGGCCCGCCTTGTCTACCTGGGCCCGCCCGGCTACACCCTCCCGGTGCAGCTGCCGTACGCCCAGTACGGCCTGTTCGTGCTGCTCGTGCCGCTCTACATGGGCATACACTGGCTGTTCACCCAGCAGTTCGAGATCTTCCCCGCGTGGGAGATCGCGCTGGCGATCGTGACCACGTCGTACGTCTTCCGCCACGTCGACCCCGACCGGCCCGCCCGGATGGTCATCCGCACCGCGCTCACCGACTGGAAGCGCACCCGCGAGCCGGTCACCGAGCGCCGTGACCCGCGCCTGGTCGCGCGCCGCGTCGTCGTGCGGCAGGCGATCACATGACCAGCCACGATACCGAGTACGACCTGGACGACGCCGTCTCCGACGTCGTCCCCTCCGTCGAGGGGCCGGCCACCCAGGGGCCGGTCGCCGTGTTCCAGCCGCCCCGGCGCCGCGAACCGGCCGAGCCGGACGCCGCCGCCGACGAGCCCGGGGCCCGCCCCGAGGCGCGCACCGCCGACCTGCGCAGCGACCTGCAGACCGCCGCCGATCGGCGCGCGGCCGAGCTGCGCGCCGCCGCCGACGCCGCCACCCAGGCCCAGCGCGAGCGTGCCGCCTCGGCCCGCCGCGACCCCGAGCCGCCGCCTGCGCCGCCGGCACCGTCCGGTCCCGACATCGAGTCGCCGTTCCTGGAGCTGTTCGACTCCGAGGCGGGCGACCCCGGCTCGGTCGGACGCACCGCCGCGCCGCCGCGCACCCCCGTCCCGCCCACGCGGGGTGGGCCGGGCGCGCGGACCGACGCCCCGACGTCCGGGCGTACCCCCGGCCGCTCCGACAGCCCGCAGGCCGCCGCGATGCGGCGCGCCCCCGAACGGGCCGACGCCCCGCCGGTCGCTCCCCCACCCGTGACGCCACCGCCGACCGCACCGGGGCGGTATGCCGGGGAGGACGACGACGCCACCCAGCCGCGCCGCCCGCGCAACGCGCCGGTCGGCGGCGTCCCCCGCAACGCGCCCGTCAGCGGCGTCCCCCGCAACGCGCCCGTCAGCGGTGTCCCTCGCAGCGCGCCCGTCAGCGGCGTGCCGCGCAGCGGCCCGGAGCGGGCCGAGCCGCGTAACGCGCCGGTCAGCGGTGCCCCGCGCAGCGCACCGGTCAGCGGCGTGCCCGTGAGCGGCGTGCCGGTCAGCGGGGTGCCGATGCGCCCGGCGGCCGAGCCGCGCAACCGCCCGGTCAGCGCCATGCCCGTCAGCTCCGTGCCGGTCAGCACCGTGCCGCTGAGCAGCCGCCCGCTGCCGCCCCGCGGGGCGCCGCAGGCCGCGCCGCGCTCGGCCCCGCCGGACCCCGGCCGCCGCACGCCCGCGCCGAAGAGCCGCGGCAAGCAGGTCAAGCCACCCGCGCCGCCCAAGGCCGCACGCGACCGCGACGCCTCCCAGGAACTCGAGATCACCGAGATCGCCGGTCATCTCACGTTCACTCCACACGCCGTCACCGCCTGGTACGTGCTGCCCGAGGTGCGCTGGGCGTTCCGCCCCGACGCCGAGCGCGAGGCGCTGCTGTCCGCGATCAGCGAGCAGTACGCCGGCCTCGCCGGGTTCCGCCTGCACCTGCGCCGCACCACCCGGCCGTTCCCGGCCGACCAGTGGGCCGCCCAGCTCGACCAGCTCACCCAGCGCCCGCTGCCGCCGGTGCCCGGCGCGCCCGGCTGGGGCGACCACCTGGTCGCCGCCCAGCGCCACCTGCGCGAGATCAACCACAGCGAGGGCCAGACGTTCCTCGGCGTCACCTTCGCCCGCCGCGCCCTCGGCGACTCGTTCAGCGAGAAGGTGCTGCGCGCCTTCGGCAAGGGCACCGCCGACTCCGAGCGCCGCAAGCTCGGCAAGCAGGTCGAGCAGTTCGACGAGGTGCTCGCCGCGTTCGGCATGCGCGGCCAGCGCGCCGCCGCCGGCGAGCTGGAATGGCTGCTCTACCGCTCCGTCGCGCTCGGCATGAGCCCACCGAACATGATCGGCTCGGTCGGCCACGGCCGCTGGGACGGCGGCGACCTGCTCGCCCTCACCGAGCACATCGAGCGCTACCGCACCCCGTACGGCAGCACGGTCAAGCTCGTCAACCGGATGACCGGCGAGGAACGGCACGTCGCCGTGCTCACCGTCGGCCGCATGGAGCCCCTCGACATCCCCGAGCGGCACGAGCCCTGGCTGCACTTCCACGAGCGCCTGCCCTGGCCCATGGAACTGTCGTCGCGGGTGGACATCCTCGGACCCGGCGACAGCTTCCGCAACCTCGAACACCGGCTCCGCATGATCCGCTCGCAGCAGCTGGACTACCTCGAGCACGGCATGGACGCCCCGCCCGAGCTGGAGCGCCTGGCCAGCCGCGCCCTCGTCATGGGCGACGAGATGACCACCGGCCTGCCCGTCGACTCCGCCCGCGCGCACGGCTGGCACCGCATCGCCGTCAGCGGCGCCGACCGCGAGGAATGCCTCGAACGCGCCCGCTCCGTCGTCGCCACCTACAGCCGCGAGCTGCGCGTCGCCCTGCAGCACCCCAAGCAGCAGGACCAGCTCGCCCGCGAGTTCATCCCCGGCGAGCCCGTAGCCAACACCGGCTACCTGCGCCGCATGCCGGTACGCCTGCTCGCCGCCGCGCTGCCCCAGGCCGCGTCCGTCGTCGGTGACCGCCGCGGCGACCTGCTCGGACGCACCGCCGGCACCTGCCGCCGCCCCGTCTTCCTCGACCCGCACTTCCCCATGGAGGTGCGCGAGCGCTCCGGCCTGTCCGTCATGGTCGCCGAACCCGGCGGTGGCAAGTCCACCCTGCTCGGCGCCATGGGCTACCTCAACGCCCGGCGCGGCGTGCAGGTCACCCTGCTCGACCCGTCCGGCCCGCTCGCCCGCCTGGCCTCCATGCCCGAGCTGCGGCCGTACTCCCGCGTGCTCAACCTGACCGGCGGCGAGCAGGGCACCCTCGCGCCGTACTCGCTCATCCCGACACCGCAGCGCACCGAGTTCCCGCCCGGCCCCAACGGCGACCGCGAGTACGAGATCTCCGTCAGCAACGCCCGCGCCGAACGCCGCATGCTCGTGCAGGACATCTGCTCGATGCTCATGCCGCCGCAGGTCGCCCGCGAAGCCTCCACCGCGACGCTGCTCCGGCACGCCGTACGCACCGTCCCCGCCGAGGAGACGGCCACCCTCGACGACGTCGTCCGCTGCCTCGCCGGCATCGACGACACCGGCCGCGAACTGGCCAACCTGCTGCTCGACACCGCCGAGATGCCGCTCGCACTGCTGTTCTTCGGCAGCCCGCCCGGCGACCTGCTCAGCACCGACGCCGCGCTCACCGTCATCACCATGTCCGGGCTGCGCCTGCCCGACCTGAAGATCGAACGCGAGTACTGGTCCGCCGAAGAGGCCCTCGCCCTGCCGATGCTGCACACCGCGCACCGGCTCGCCGTGCGGCGCTGCTACTCCGGCGACATGCACCAGCGCAAGCTCGTCGGACTCGACGAGGCCCACTTCATGGAGGGCTGGCGGTCCGGGCGGTCGTTCCTGGTCCGGCTCGCGCGCGACAGCCGCAAGTGGAACCTCGCGGCGCTCGTCGCCTCGCAGAACCCGAAGGATATCCTCGGGCTGGACGTGCAGAACCTCGTGTCGACCGTGTTCGTCGGCCGGATCGCGCAGGACCCGGAGATCGCCTCCGAGGCGCTGCGGCTGCTGCGGGTGCCGACCGACGTGGGGTACGAGGCCGTGCTCGCGTCGCTGTCCGCGCCGGACGCCAACAGCGCAGGTCGGCTCGGGTACCGCGAGTTCGTGCTGCGGGACGTCGACAGCCGGGTGCAGCGGGTCCGGGTCGACGTGTCGTACGTGGCCGGGCTGCTGGAGACCCTCGACACGACCCCGACGGGGCAGGCGGCAGGCCAGGGAGGCAAGCGGTGAAGCGGTTCGCCTCCGCCGTCCTGGCCGCTGCGGTGCTCGGGCTGGGCACGCTGTTCGCCGCCCCGGCGCAGGCCGTCGCGGTCGAGCCGGCCGCGGCTGCCGTGGCGCCGGGGGACAAGCTGTGCTCGCTGGAGGAGTGGACCAAGCGCGGGATCGATGAGTGCGTGAGCCGGTTGCAGGAGGTGAGCGCGGCACGCATCCAGTGCGTGAGCGCCCCCAACCCGGCCGCCCCCGACTCCGGCCTCGGCGGCTGGTTCGTCGGCAAGCCCACCTGGGCGACCAGTGCAGGTGGTGGCAGCCATCTGCTCTACAGCAAGTACGGCTACGCGGGGTACGACTACACCACCTACGACATCAACTGCGTGCAGACCGTCATGCACCCGGACTACAAGCTGGAGAACACGATCGCCAACGGCGAGTTCATGCTCGCCGCCGGAATCGTCGGTCTCTCCAACGCGCTCCGGGAACGGGCATGGGCTCCCAGCGAGATGTGGGGCTGGGCGGACCCGCTGGTCGAGAAGGCGACGACCGCGCTCTACAAGCAGGTTTTCAGCGTCTTCGGCGTGATCACGCTGGCCGTGATCGGCGTCTACCTGCTATGGCGCTCGCGCCAGGCGCAGATGTCCATGGCACTCACCACGGTGGGTTGGGCGATTCTGGTGATGGTCGGTGTGACGGCTATTGCCAGCTGGCCGGTCCAGTCCGCCAAGGCGGCGGATGGCACCTTGGTGGGTGTCCTGAGTGTGGTTCACGGCGCGCTCGGGCCGCAGGCAGCCGAGTCAACCGTGTGTGACGATCCCACGCCCGGCGCATGTGAGGACCGTCGGCCACCTGCAGTGCGCGCTGGCGACACCGCCGTGCAGGCCCTTCTCTACCGCAACTGGCTGCGCGGGGCATTGGGGTCGGCAGACAGCGAAACGGCGCGCAAGTATGGCCCTGCGCTTTATCGCGCGAAGTCTTTGAGCTGGCTCGACGTCGAGAAGATCCAAGACGATCCTTCGAGGCGGGACGGCATCATCCGTGCCAAGCAGAGCGACTGGATGAAGGTCGCGGAGCAGATCAAGACTGAGGACCCCGAGGCCTACCAGTATCTGCAGGGAACCAAGGGCATGGAGCGGATCGGGGCGGGGTTCGTCGCGATCCTCTCGGCGCTCAGCTACGCCGCGTTCGACGTCGTCGCGTCCCTGCTTGTTCTGCTGGGCTTCCTGGTCATCCGGTGGGCGGTCATCGCGGCCCCCGCGCTTGGCACCATAGGTATGCTGCGCCCTGCCAGCGCAGGACTGCGCCGACTGGTGAACGCGGTGCTCGCGGCGCTGTTCAACGTTCTGATCTTCGGCACCGGCGCGGCCGTCTACCTGTTCGCAGTTGACCTGATCATGAGCACGTCCTCGCTGCCTGGCTGGTTGCAGGTGACGCTTGTGCTGCTCTGCGGTGTCGTGGGCTGGATCCTGCTGCGCCCGTATCGGCGGATCACCCAGCTCGGCGGCAACAGCAGCGGCACTTCGCTGCTGACCGCGCGGCCGTCTGCGGCGCCCGCCGCCGCGGCGTCCAACGACCGCAGCCCGGCCACCGTCGGCGCGCCAGGCAGCACCGCACCTTCGACCGTGCCTGAGGCGCGGCCGGAACTTGCGGTCACCGCCGAGGATCCAGCCACTGTTGTGCGGGCCGAGGTTCGCGGTGGCGGCGATCCAGTGCGGTCCGAGGCTTGGCGCTCGCCGGACGTGCCGGAGGGTTCACCGGCCTACGCGGTCTACCGTCCCGCCTCGGTGCCCCAGCAGGCGTCGACCCGTGCCGAGGCGCGCTCGGAGAGCACGACCGAGCAGCCGGCACCGAGCCGATCAGAGACCTGGGCGGAGCGGAGTTAGCCATGCTGTCCCGAATTCCTCTACGGCCCCGCACCGTGGTGGCGCTCGGGCTGGCCGCCTTGGTCGCGATCATCGTCGGGTTGGGAAAGCTCCTGGGCGGGCCCGCGGAGCCGGTCGACTTCTCGGCTCAGCCTCCGCCTGCGCCCAGCCAGGTCGATCCCACCCACGGCGACGACGGCGTGGTCGAGCACGACCCGTCGCCGAGCCCGGTGACGCCGACCAACGGCGCCCAGGCGATGTCGGTGGCGAACAAGTTCGCCCAGCAATGGATCAAGCATGACCGCAGCGCCGGTGCCTGGTTGGACGCGCTGCGACCACACAGCACCGAAACCCTCGTTGCAGAGCTGGACGGCGTCGACCCGGCGGGTGTCCCGGCCGACCGCATCACCGGTGACGCTCGGATGGAAGCCTTCGCGGCGACGTACGTCGAGGTCGTTGTACCGATCGACGCCGGGCTGCTGCGTTTGCGCATGGTTACCGAGCATGGCCGCTGGCTGGTGGACGGCATCGACTGGGAGCGGGTATGAGCAGCCCGCCGTCGCTCACCGCGCCCCTTCGCGACAAGGGGCGCAAGCTGGTGCGGCCTGGCGTGATCGTCGCGGTGACCGCCGCGCTCGGCATGCTGTGCTGTGGCGGGGCGGTCGTCGCCGTGATCTTCGGCGACCTGGCTACAAGTCCTTCGCCATTGGCAAACGCCATGGGCTGCGGCACCACCAAGACGATCCGCGTCACAGGGGAGTTCCCCCGCATCGGCCCGTACAGCGAAGAGAAGATCCGCAACGCGGCAATCATCATCAAGACGGGTCAGGAGCTCAAGCTGCCGCCGCGCGGCTGGGTGATCGCGGTGGCCACGGCGATGCAGGAGAGCAGCCTCACCAACCACGGCCACCTCGGCGATCGGAACGACCACGACTCGCTCGGGCTGTTCCAGCAGCGGCCGAGCCAGGGCTGGGGTACTCCCGAACAGATCATGGATCCGGTCTACTCATCGACGAAGTTCTACAAGAAGCTCGTGAAGGTCAAGGATTGGGAGAGCCTGCCGCTCACTGTCGCCGCGCAGCGAGTGCAGATCAGTGCCTATCCCAACGCGTATGCCAAGCACGAGCCGCTCGCGACCCGGATCGTCAACGAGCTGGCTGACGGCGCGGCCCGCGCGGTGGTCGTCGGTAACGAGCTAAAGTGCGCCGAGTTCGGCCAGATCGCGGCCTCCGGCTGGACCGCGCCGGTCGGCGCGAACGTCGTCTCGGGGTACCGCACCGCCTCCCGCCCCGGCCACAATGGCGTCGACCTGGGCGCAGCACGGCACACGCCTATTCGCGCGGCCTCCGCCGGCGTGGTTATCGTCAGCAAGTGCGACGTCGGCGGTTGCGACCGCGAAGGTTCCCTGACCACTCCTGGCTGCGGCTGGTACGTCGATATCCTGCACGCCGGTCAAGTCATCACGCGCTACTGCCACATGCAGAGCCGACCGCTGGTTCGCGTAGGCGAGCGGGTCAGCGCCGGGCAGAACCTCGGTTTCGTCGGCAACAGTGGCCACTCCTCCGGTCCGCACCTACACTTCCAGGTCCACCTCAACGGTGACCGCAGGTCGCGGACCGGCACGATCGACCCGGTGCCGTTCATGGCCAGCAAGGGCGCTGCGCTGGGAGAGGAGAGCGACTCGGCATGACCGAGGCAGACTTCGCGGCGTGGGCTGCCGAATGGCGTACCCCGCCGGCGCCGATCGTGCCGGTTCCCGCGTTGACGGTGATCAGTTCTGGAGGCGTGCTGCGCGGAGCGCGAGTGATGATCGGCCTACCAGGACACGGCTGGCGAACTGGCATGCGTGGAGACTCGATGGTCCGCCAGGGAGCGCGCAGCCTGATCCCGGTGCTATCTGAAGCCGAGTGGTATCGCGCCGAGCGCGAGCGGGTCGAGGTCTTCGCCGCTTTAGTGCCTGTTGAGCGGGTCTGGGTCGAGACGATCAGCACCACCGCCGAACGGACCAATAACGTCGACGGCCTAAATCTCGTATCACTCGACTCACCTCCGACCAGGGTCGCTGTACCCGCCGAGGCACTTGCCGCCCAGGGGACTGGTCAACTCATGGGTCGGCGCCTCGTGCAAACCAGCCCCGACGGGGAACAGCGTGGCCTCCGAGCCGTTACCGAGGCGCACACTGGCCCTGAAGGCACACCGCAGGTCAGGATTGCGCAGGAGCACGACTGGTACCGCTGGGCTGCGACGGGCCAGGCGCCCGCTACGCGCGCGGTTCCGCTCACCGAGCTATGGCTTGAGTGACAGATGGCGTTGGGCTCGGCGAGCCAGCTGAAGTGCTGAGCCTAGAGCCGCCGCACACTCTCCAGCCGTCATCTTCGACGACGCTGAAGTCCCAGCGTTCCACACGTTCGCTTGTCACCTCGCCATCCTTGGTGCCGGTTATCACAAGGTCGGTTTGCAGAACGTCCCCCTCGGTGGACGAGCGCTGCTGAAACGCCCCCCAGTCCACGAGGATGGTCACCCCGAAATCGCGCTCGCGGCGGTCGAGCTCCTCACGCAGCTGCCTGACAATGTCTAGCTGGCTCGCGTCATCGCATGTATATAGGTCAGCACCGACGGCGTCCTTCTCCACCAACGCCGCACGGAGGTATGCGTCCAGCACGACCTTGGGGTTGCTGCGATCAATCTTTGTGGCTTCGTGGTAGGTCAGCACTGCGGTAATCGCTCCCCCGATACCGCCGATCGCGACAATGATCGCCAGCACCAACAAAATCTTTCGCCACTTCGCCGACCGCGACATGGAGGCCATTCTCGCGCACCGGCTCCAGGAGGACAGCCTGCTTCGGCGTGTCGCAACCTTGCGCGGCCGCACTGCTGCGCCTACCGACGCGCTCGCCTCCTCGACACCACCATCGCAAGAACGAGAACTATGACGAAGGCACCCATCATGATCGGGACCAGAGCTCTCGGCCATGAGATCTCCCGCTCTGGCTGGGGTGAGTAGCTTGACGCTGTCGCATCGAGACTGGGTGACGGCGCTAGCGACTGGGGCATAACGTCCTTCGTGAGCGCGGCGAGCACGTCGACGATCCCGTAGCCGTACTCGCCGTCCGGGCCACGGAAGCCCTTGTCGATTGCCGTGGCCGTCAGACGGTGAATGACGTCCGCGGCCGACAGGTCGGGAAACTTGGCTCGGATTAGCGCGGCAGCCCCCGCCACCAGCGCCGTCGAGCTGGACGTACCAGTGGTGACGCCCCACTTCGCGCCTGGGTAGGTGCTGGAGATCTCGTCGCAGGGAGCGGCGAGCAAAGTTTCAGCTCCGCTGACGGAGATCTTGGAGTGGCCCCCCTTCCGATCGACACCGCCGACAGCCACGACACCTGAGATACGCGCCAGATGGCTCATCCTCGTTGACTCGCTCCGATTGCCTGTTGGGGCGACAACGACGATGTCGGCGGCGAGCGCCGCCTCCACAGCCTCCCGCACGACGATGTCGTCATCGAGAACCATCCGCGATATGGAGATGACGTCAACCTGCTGCTCTGTAGCCCAAATGATGCCTCGAGCTAGCCCTCCACCGCCGGATGAACTCACCGAAGTCCGCACAGGAAGGATTTTCGCCGCAGGTGCGACACCTTTGACCCGGCCGTGCGCGACGATCAAGCCAGCCATCGCTGTGCCATGCCCATAGCTGTCGGTACGGCCGTCTCCAGGACCTTCTTCAGTGAAGTCCGCACCCGTCAACACGGAACCCGCAAGGTCGGGGTGAGCGGCGTCGACGCCGGTGTCGATCACCGCGACCGTGACCCCCGCTCCCTCGGTAAGCCGATGTGCAGCGGAAATTTTCATCAGTGCGTGGAACCACTGGCCGTCGCTGATCTGATCAGCAGCGGCCGGTGTGGCCACACCCACGAACATGGCAGTGACCGCCATGGCCACAGCGAGCTTGGCCGGACGGTGGAAGACGCTCATGAAACTCCTCGCCGGATAGTCACGATCGGCGCCTGCTCAGTGGAGTTGCCGGCTAGCCGCCAGGGCATAGCCGTCTCGGTGAACCACTCGCGGAATTCGTCAGGATCCGGCTCAATCGCCGCCGATTCGGGGCTGGTACCCGGTCCGGGCTCGATCACTGCTGGCCCACCTTGCGACACCTCCCAGCGAGTCCTGGCTGACTGCCGGTAGTTACCGCTCCCGTCTGCGCCACGACCCGCCATCGGCCCGCCCATGGGCATCGGCATAGGCATCATGCCTCCCGTCCCGGCGACAGGGCCGAGTCCTTGCCCACCTGCGCCCGGCCTCGGTGACATCGGCATGACATACCCGGTTGTGACTGAACCGCTTGGCATGACATACGCACCGCCACCCCGTGCATATTCGCTTCCGGGAAATATTGGCAGAGCCGACGGGGTGCCACCGGAGATGCCGGGCACCGGCAATCCGCTCAGCACCGGCCCTGGTTCTACAGGTGCGTCGGTTGGAGGTGGCTCAGCTGTTCCTGGGGGTGTGACACCGCTGCCGTTCGGAGTAGGGGACGGCCCAGCCACGTGTAGTCCGCTCATGGTGGAACCCCCTGACCCGATTCGCGCGCCACGTGGCCTGCGCGGGTCGGGGTTGGGCTGCAGCGCTGGCAGCGGGCTGGCCGTGGGTTCCGTCGGATCCGGCACGATGATGTTCGTACGGTGATCGCGAACCACGGCGTCGGTCGAGATCATGATCTCGCGTGCCCGCTCGTTCAACGTGTCGGCCTTACTGTGCCACGCTCGCGGATCCGTACGGGTCACGCCCAGCCACTTGTTGGCGATCGGCTCCATCGCCCGCTTCGCCGCCGCCATCGCCGCCAGCACGCCGTCAGTGCCCCGAGCAGTTGTTTCGGCTGCCAGCGCATCGGCACGCAGTGCCCTGACAAGCCAGTCGATCCTGCCGAGGGCGGCGGCCGCGGCCGGACTCTGACCGCCCGACCAGGCCGTCGCGAGCCGTTCTCGGAGCCGGACAAGGTCATCGGCCTGGGCGTTCAAGAGATCGGCCTGCCGGGCGATGGCCCGTGCCTGCTCCCACGTCTCCTCATGGTCGAGGCAGCTGAGGCTGTCCCAGATCCGCGGCACGTCGTAGTCGTTCCAGTCAACGGGCGGGGCCTGCCACCGGGGCTGCGGTGGCAGCACCGGTCCGCCCGGCTCCGTGACCGGCTTGCGCGCGACGAGCATCCGCAGCTCGTCTGGGTTCGAGTCACCCATCACACGTCCGCCCCGCGTCCTTGACGCTGGCGCAGCGCGGCCTGCTCAGCCCGCTTCGCCGATGCGCTGATCTCCCGCTCCAGCACCTTGAGCGCCGCTGCAGCCTGATCATCGGCTTCGGTGTAGTTGGTCAGCACCTGTTCGAGCGCGACGGCAAGCGCCTGCCCGAGCCGCAGCTGCCGCTCGGCGTTGTCGCGATGACGGTGCAGGGCCGCCCACAGCGCGTTGCGTGCCGCCTGGGTCTCGCCGCTGGGCGAGAACCACCCGAACAGCACCCCGCGCTCGACCTCGCGGGCGAACCCGCCGAGCCCCGACGCGAGGCCCCCGTCGGCCTGTATCCGCAGGTCCGCACTGACCCTCTTGACCTCGACCATGTCCACTGCCAGCGGTTTCATCGGCGTCTCCGCCATGCCCACCTCCCCATGAGCAGTGACGTACGTCAGCACGTCATGCGGCAGCGTAACCGAATGGCCACAGCTCGCACAGGGATGGTCCGTCCCTTGTGGATAACTCCGCGCACCGTGGTGCGGCCCGCCGGAGTCGCAGCCCGGGGAGGGTGGCCAGGGTGCCGTCAGACGGACCCGGTGTTGAGGTTCCCGAACACCCACAGCCCGCAGCAGCAGCCCAGGACGAGCAGCAGCGCCACGGCCCCACCGGCGATCGCGAGCATCATCGGCTTCTTGACCAGGCCGAAGATCGGGTTGGGCCGCTTCGGCGGCGGGTTCTCATACACGCCGACGACGATATCGGTCGGGACCGCCCAGATCGAGTCCGGCAGCGCGGGAGCCGACAAGGGGTGCGAGTCGGTCATCGCGGTACGGCACGCCGTACGCTGGTCGGGTGACCGACTTCGCCGAACTGGACGCATTGACCACCGATGAGCTGCGCGAACGGGCCTTCGCCAAGGCTCGCGAGCGGCGCGACATGGGCTTCTTCTGGGATCTGTTCACGCACCTGCCCACCTCGCCCGAGACCGAGGAGCGGGAGCTCGCCGACATCGGCGCGGCGATCGACGACACGGTGTCGCTGTGGCGGGAGTTCACGGGGCACGACTACGGCGATCGGGAGCCCCTGATCAGGGCGCGGTTCATCGACTACCTTCGCACGGATTGATCTGTCGGGTTTACACGGGAGTTGCTTGCGCGTAGTTGCGACAGGTATCGGGCGCTCTGCGCTACCCTCCCCCGGGAGGCGGAACAGGTGAGTGCTCCGGCGTGCTGCGTGAGCGGCGGCGCGCCGGGAGCAGCCGGGGTTCCGAAGCAGCGGAGGTGTCGGCGTGCCCGGTTTGAACGCGCGGATCGACCAGGCCGCGAGCCTGCACCGGCACGCGTCGGCGGTGGCCCAGGCGGCCGCGTCCGCGTTGGACGGTTACCTGCCGCCGCCCCGCACCGACCTGGCTGAGCAGCATGCGCTGGCCGAGCGGCTGCGCGACGCGGCGGCGCGGCTGACCCCGGGCTGGCTGGGCACCCCGCTGGACGCGGTGCCCGCCGGGATGGCGCTGGGTGAGCAGCGCCGGCCGGAGTTCGTCCGGGTCGGCGTGGCGGCCGCGTTGGAGGAGGCGCACTTCCCGGCGGTGGTGCCGCTGCTGGGCACGGGGCATCTGACGTTCAGCGCCGACTCGCGGGATCCGCGGGTGGCGGGTGCGCTGCGGGCGATCCTGCTGCGGCTGCTGGCCACCGCACCTTCGGGCACGCTGGTGGTACGCGCCGTGGACGCGGTGGGCGGCGCGCTGTTCGCGCCGTTCGGGGCGCTCGCCGACGCGGGTCTGATGCCGCCGCCGGTCACCGATCGGGCCGGGTTGCAGGCGGTGCTGGCCGAGGCGGAGCACTGGGTGCGCCCGAGCCGTCCGGAGGCGCAGCGGCGTCCCACGGCCCGGCCGCGCCGCCGCGACTGCACGATGCTGCTGCTGATCGCCGCGCTGCCCTCGGCCGTGGACGGCACGGACCTGGCCCGGATCACGGCGCTGGCCCAGGCTGGTCCGGCGACCGGGTTGCACCTGATCGTCGCGGGCTGGCCGCCGCCGCCGCTGACCCCGGACACGTCCCAGCCCGCCGCCCAGCAGCCGCTGCCGATGAGTACGCAGATCGCCCTGCGCAACCCGTATGCCCTGCTCGGCGGCGCACCGTTCGGCTCACCCGCGGCGCGGGCCGGCCAGCCGGAACGGCGTACCGGCGAATCGGGACGCGGCGCCGTGGGGGGCGCGCCGAGCCCGACCGCGACGTGGCCCGGGTTGTCGGTGCCGGTGCAGCTGGACCCGGATCCGCCCGCGGAGCTGGTGCAGCGGGTCTGCCGCGAGCTGGCCGAGCGCTACGCGCAGTCGGGCCAGGTGCATCTGATGGACCTGCTGCCGGATCCGGACCACTGGTGGGCCGAGTCCTCGGCGGCGGGGCTGTCCACCACCGCCGGGCTGGCCGGGGAGACGCCGATCTCGCTGGTCTTCGCCGATCTGACGCCGCACTGGCTGATCGGCGGCCGGGCCGGGGGCGGCAAGTCGGCGTTCCTGGCGAACGTGCTGTACGGCCTGTGCACCCGCTACGACCCCGACGAGCTGGCGCTGTACCTGATGGACTTCAAGCCGGGCCGGGCGTTCGCCCGGTTCGCGCCGGGCGCCGGCGATCCGGCCTGGCTGCCGCACGCCCGCGTGGTCGGGCTGGAAGCGGGCCGCGAGCAGGGGCTGGCGGTGCTGCGGGAGCTGGACGGCGAGCTGAGCCGCCGCGAGGAGCTGTGGCGGGAGCTGCAGGTGAGCCGGTTCGTGCAGGCGCGGGAGCACCGGCAGCTGCCGCGGGTGGTGTGCGTGATCGACGAGTTCCCGGTGCTGCTGTCCGGCACCGACCCGATCGCCGCCGAGGCGCTGGGGCTGCTGGAGTCGATCGGGCGGCGCGGCCGCGGCCACGGCGTGCACCTGATCCTGTGCTCGCAGACGGTGCGGGGCATCGAGGCGCTGCACGCCCGGCGCGACTCGCTGTTCGGGCAGGTGCCGGTGCGGGTCGCGCTGCCGGGCGGCGGGGACGTGCTGGAGGCGACGAACGACGCCGCGGCGACGCTGCCGCTGGGCTGCGCGGTGGTCAACACCGCGGGCGGCCTGGGCGGGCCGCGCGGCGCCACCCGCGGCCACGAGAAGACGGTCCGCTTCCCCGACCCGGACGCCGACGCGCAGGTGCTGTCCGCGCTGCGGCAGCGCCTGTGGCAGGCCCGTGACCCCTCTTCCGATCCGCCGCTGGTGCTCACCACCGCCGAGCTGACCCAGGGGACGGCGTGAGCACGCGGACCGGGCCGTGCGGGCCCTCGAGCGGGGAGGCAGCGTGAGCGAGCGGAGTGCGGCCTGGTCGGAGTACCTGGCGGCGGCGCAGCGGCTGGACACGGTGCGCCGCGAGGCGGCGGACACGGCGGCGGGCGAGGCGGCGGCGCTGGCGGCCGCCCGCGACGAGCTGCCGACGGTCCAGGCCGGCCTGACCATGCAGGCCGCCCGGCTGCTGGAGACGGCGAGCCGGGCCGGTTCGCCGCCGCCCGTGCTGCAGCCCGGTCCCGCGGAGCTGCACGACGCCGCCCAGTCGGTGGTCGGGGGGCCTGCGGTGGCGCTGGCCGCGCTGCGGCAGGCGGCCGCGAACGTGGACGTCGCCGACGGCGCGCTGGCCCGGCTCGACGACGAGGGCGCCGCCCCGCAGGCGCTGCGCAACCTGCTGGTGTACGGGCCGCTGAGCCTGCTCGCGCTGCTCGTGCAGCTGGCCGTGGCGGGGCTGGCCGAGCCTGCTGCGCAGCTGTTCTTCGCCGCGGTGTCGGGGCTGGTCCTGGCGCCGCTCGCGCTCGGCGCGGGGTGGCTGCTGGTGGGCACGCTCTATCCGGAGCGGCCCCGCACGCCGCAGACCGGTGCGTTCGTCTGCATCGCCCCGGCCCTGGTGGCCGTGCTCCTGTTCGCGCTGCTGTGACCGGGCCGCGCAGACCAGCTCCCTGACCTGCGATGATCCCGCCTCACACCGGCCGCGCGGGCCTGACCAGGCCCGCTCGGGCGCGCTCAGCGGGAGTTGATGAGTGACATCGCCTCGGAGCGGGTCTTCGGGTCCGACTTGAGGATGCCGCGCAGCGCGCTGGTGACGGTGCGGGCCCCGGCCTTGCGGATGCCGCGCATCTCCATGCACATGTGCTCGCACTCGAGCACCACGATGACGCCGCGCGCCTGGAGCTGCTCCTGCAGCAGGTCGGCGATCTGCGAGGTGAGCCGCTCCTGCACCTGCGGGCGCCGGGCGTACACCTCGACGAGCCGGGCCAGCTTCGACAGTCCGGTGATGCGGCCGTCGTCACCGGGCAGGTAGCCGACATGGGCGACGCCCTTGAACGGCAGCAGGTGGTGCTCGCAGAGGCTGAACACCGAGATGTCGCGGACCAGCACCAGCTCGTCGTGGTCGGCCTCGAACGTCGTGGTCAGCACGTGCTTCGGGTCGACCCGCAGGCCGGCGAACAGCTCCGCGTACGCCCGGGCCACCCGGGCCGGGGTCTTCTGCAGGCCGTCGCGGTCCGGGTCCTCGCCCAGCGCGAGGAGCATCTCGCGGACGGCCTTCTCGATACGCGCCAGGTCGACGGTCTCCTCCACCGGAACACCGGTGAGGGAGCCGTCGACCAGGCGTGCGGCGAGGTGGTCTAGTTCCTTCTCGCCGTTCAGTTCGAAGCCTCCGCGGCCTCCGCGGTGGCGACGGGGACCTCCCCGTCGGCGGACTCGCGCTGCCCCTGCTTCTCCAGCTCGGCCGGCGTGAGCACCGGCGGCTGGGTGGACGGGGTGCGCTTGCCGAAGCCGTTGAACGGGGCCATCGGCGGCCGCTTGACGACGCGGGCGCAGATGCGCGCCATGTCGGCGGTCGAGATGGTCTCCTTCTCGATCAGCTCCAGCACGATGCTGTCCAGCACGTCGCGGTACTCGACGAGGATCTCGTACGCCTCGTCGTGCGCCAGCTCGATCAGCGAGCGCACCTCGGAGTCGATCTCCGCGGCGATCGAGTCGGAGTAGTCCCGCTCGTGCCCGTAGGACCGGCCGAGGAACGGCTCGTCGCCGCTGGTGCCGTACTTGACCGCACCGAGCTTCGAGCTCATGCCGTACTGGGTGACCATGGCGCGGGCCAGCGCGGACGCCTTCTCGATGTCGTTGCCGGCGCCCGTGGTGGGCTCGTGGAACACGAGCTCCTCGGCCGCCCGGCCGCCCAGCGCGTACGCCAGGGTGTCGATCATCTCGGCGCGGGTCTGGGTGTACTTGTCCTCGGTGGGCAGCACCAGGGTGTGGCCCAGCGAGCGGCTGCGGGACAGGATCGTCACCTTGTGCACCGGCGCGGAGTGCGGCAGCGCCCAGGCGACCAGGGCGTGCCCGCCCTCGTGGTACGCGGTGATCTTCTTCTCGTGGTCCGACATGACCCGCGTGCGGCGCTGCGGGCCGGCGACCACGCGGTCGATCGACTCCTCCAGCGACTCGTTGCTGATGGCGCGCTTGTCCTGACGCGCGGTCAGCAGCGCGGCCTCGTTGATCACGTTGGCGAGGTCGGCACCGGTGAAGCCCGGCGTACGCCGCGCCACCGCGTCCAGGTCCACGTCGGGCGTGAACGGCTTGCCCTTGGCGTGCACCCGCAGGATCGACTTGCGGCCGACCATGTCCGGGGTGTCCACCGCGATCTGCCGGTCGAAGCGGCCCGGGCGCAGCAGCGCCGGGTCGAGGATGTCGGGACGGTTGGTCGCGGCGATCAGGATGACGCCGCCCTTCGCGTCGAAGCCGTCCATCTCGACCAGCAGCTGGTTCAGGGTCTGCTCGCGCTCGTCGTGACCGCCGCCGAGACCCGCGCCGCGGTGGCGGCCCACCGCGTCGATCTCGTCGACGAACACGATCGCCGGCGCGTTCGCCTTCGCCTGCTCGAACAGGTCACGAACACGGGAAGCACCGACACCCACGAACATCTCGACGAAGTCGGAGCCCGAGATCGAGTAGAACGGCACGCCCGCCTCACCCGCAACGGCACGGGCCAGCAGCGTCTTACCCGTTCCGGGCGGGCCGAACAGCAGCACACCCTTCGGGATCTTGGCGCCGAGCGCCTGGTACTTCGCCGGGTTCTGCAGGAAGTCCTTGATCTCGTGCAGCTCCTCGACGGCCTCGTCGGCACCGGCCACATCCGCGAAGGTGGTCTTCGGGGTGTCCTTGCTGACGAGCTTCGCCTTCGACTTGCCGAAGTTCAGCACCCGCGAGCCGCCGCCCTGCATCTGCGACATGAACAGCAGCAGCAGGATCACCAGCACGGCGATCGGCAGCAGGCTCACCAACAGCGACAGGAAGACGCTCTCCTCGGTCACCTCGGTGTCGAAGTTCCCCGAGATCTTGCCGGCCGCCTTGGCCGCATCCACCTCGTTGAACACTTCGAGACCGGCGTCCGCCGGATACTGCGCCTCGATCTTGTCGGTCTCGACGTCGTCGAACTTGGCCTTGTTCGCCAGGTCGATCCGGAGCGTCTGCTCCTTGTCCCGGATCTGCACTTCCTTGATCGCACCCGGGCCAGCATTCTTCAGCTGGGCGAGCGCCACCGAGGTGTCCACGGGCTGGTAGCTCGGGCCGCTGGTGAAGAGCTGGCTGAGCAGGATCGCGCCGATGGCCACGATGAAGATCCAGAAGATCGGCCGGCGGAAGAAACGCGTACGCTCCATGCTGTTACCGGACGCTTTTGTTCGCGCCCGTGTCCTCCTGATCGATAGAGGCGGTCAGCTCACCGGGCGCGGCCCGGTCACTCGACGGTACACCGTACAAACCTTCGGTTGGCCCATGCGTGGTCCCCATCGCACAACGTTCAGCCTTTTCTCAGCGTGAGTGGCCCCCAATCCACCCAAATCCCCCCGCTGTTCGCTCTAGGCTGACTGTTTCCGATGCGTCCTTCAGGGTCTCGCGGTGGTGCTCCGCGGGGGATCCGGTGGGGCCGCTGGGGCCGCCCAACCCCGGCGGCCTTTTACGCGGCCCCACCGGATCCCCCGCTCCGCTGACCCCCTACCAAGGCTGAGTTCTCTTTACCAAGCCACAACGGTTACCAAACCACCCGAAGTAACCAGGAACGGCTCCCACGGCTGGGCCACTGGGGAGCCCACCTGACCCACAGCCCGCACCACCCGACTCCAACCTCGTAGGAGCCAATATGGGGCAGCTCGGACTCGGCAGACCCTAAAAAATGCCGCGGACTACCCACCAACCCGACCACTCGGGACCAAGCGGAGCAGGGGGTGTCGCCGGGATCGCGTAAAAGGCCGCCCGCTCTTGGCGGCCCCAGCGATCCCGGCGACACCCCCTGCGGAGCGACGCCACAAGCCTCAGCGCTGATAAACCTCAGGCTTCAAAATCCCCACATACGGCACCTCGCGATACCGCTCCGAGTAATCCAGCCCATACCCCACGACGAACTCCGTCGGAATATCGAACCCGACATACTTCACCGGCACCGGCACCTTGATCGCCTCCGGCTTCCGGAACAGCGCGACGACGTCGACGGACTTCGCCGACCGCGACTCCAGGTACTTGAGGAGCCAGGAGAGCGTGAGACCGGAGTCGACGATGTCCTCGACGACGATGACGTGCTTGCCGGCGATGTCGCGGTCGAGGTCCTTGAGGATGCGGACGACGCCGGAGGAGGTGGTGCCCTGGCCGTAGGAGGAGACGGCCATGAACTCGAGCTCGGCGGGCGGGGCGCCGACCTTGCCGAGCTCGCGGGAGAAGTCGGCCATGAACATGACCGCGCCCTTGAGGACGCATACGAGGAGCAGGCTGTCGACCGACGCGTAGTCGGCGGCGACCTGCTTGGCGAGTTCGGCGGTCTTTGCCCGCAGCTCGTCTTCAGTGATGATCACACGGTCGATGTCCGCGTCGTACCAGCCCATGTGCTTAAGACTGCCCGACTGTCGGGGCTTTGCGCACGCCGGGGTCGGAATTGGTGACGATCATCCCGAGTGCTGGTCAAGTGCTGGTCAGGGCGTTAAGAAGGGCACCTTCCCATACGCGGAGCGTTAAGAAGGTGCCCTTCCTTTCCCTCGTCAGGGGGTGGTGACGGGGATCCTGGTGCGGACGACGGTGGTGCCGGGGACCTCGGGGCTGGTCATGCTGGTGGTCACCCGGGCGTCGGCGGGCAGCACCGCGCGGACGTGCACGGTGTACGCGGCGGCGCCGCCGGGCCTGCCGCCGGTGCTGCGTACGCGCAGGTCGGGGCCGGGCTGGGCGGTGCGCAGCTCGCCCTTGCCGAGGGCGTTCTCGGCGCCGACGGCGAAGGTCTTGGCGCCGCCGGGCAGGTTCTTCGGGTCGTACGCGAAGCGGATGTCCTCGTCGGCGCCGGTGGCGAGCCAGACCTGGAAGCGCTGGGCGTCCTGGGTGCCGAAGCGGTGCACCCGCCACTCGATCACGATCCACTCGATGCCGCCGCCCTTGATGGTGGCGGCGCGCACGCCGTCGGCCTTGCTGCCGTCGAGGTCGGTCCAGTACGGGGCGAGCACGTTGTTGGGCCGGTTCGGGTCGGTCCTGCGCTTGCCGTCGACGGCGGGCGGTTCGAGGCGTACGTCCTGGGCGGTGCCGCCGCCGACGACGAGGTAGCCGTTGGAGACGGCGCTGACGCGGTCGTACGTCTGGCCGGCGTAGGTGAACTCGGGCACCTGGTAGGTGATGATCTCCTCGTCGCCGATGGGGTCGGGCGCGACGGTCAGCGGGCGCCAGGCGCGGTCGTCGAGTTCGGCGAGGCCGGGCCGGCCGGGCTCGATGCCGCGCAGGGTGCCGGTGTGCCGGACCTCGCGCGGGCCGGCGGCGCGGGCGGCGCCGTCGACGCCGGTCAGCGCGAGCGCCGGGTCGAGGCGGGTGACCAGGTCGACGGGCGCGTCGTCGTAGCCGGTGTTGGCGGCGGTGACGGTGCACTTGGCCGTGCCGGCGAGCGGGACCTTCTTCGCGGTGCAGCTGCTGGCCAGCGTCACCTGGCCCTGGCCGGGTTTGAACGAGACCGGCAGGTGCAGGGCGCGGCTGCCGTCCTGCGGGACGAGCCGGATCTCGCCGGACAGGTACGCGTCCCCGGTGGCCCGCGAGCTGATGCCGACGGGCAGCGGGGCGCTGCCGCCGGCGGGCACGACGACGGCGGGCGGCACGGTGATGGCGCTGTCCTTCGGCGCGGTGGACTCGACGGTGTACGTCATGGTGCGGTCGGTCATGTTGCGCAGGGTGCGGACGGTGGCCAGGCGGCCGGGCATGACCGGCGCGTTGATGGACGGCAGGTTGAGGTCGACGGCGCGCACCTCGTCGCCGGCGAGCGCCATCATGCGCTCGGCGGTGTCGGAGACGGTCAGGGTGACCTCGTCGGCGCGGTCGACGGCGATCCGGCCGGCGCCCATCTCGTGCGGCCCGGCGGGGGTCTTGCCGTCCTCGGTGACGACCTCGGTGATCGCGCTGGTCATCAGCGCGGACTTGATCTCGCCGGGGGTCCAGCCGGGGTGCCGGGCGGTCAGCAGCGCCGCCGCGCCCGCCACGTGCGGGGAGGACATGGACGTGCCCGCGATGGCCTGGAACAGCTCGCCCTTGGGGCCGCCCGACGCCTCGCCGGGGGTCGGCGTGTGCCCGGCGAGGATCTGCACGCCGGGTGCCGTCACGTCGGGTTTGAGCGCGAGGCCGCCGGGCCCGCGGGAGGAGAACGCGGCCATCACGTCGCCGGTGCCGGCGGCCGCCTGGCCCGCGGTGATGGTCGCGGTGACGCCGGTGTTGGCGTCGAGGAACCCGAGCACCTCGGCGTCGGCCAGGTGCACGGTGGGCAGCCAGTGGTTGTCGGTCTCCACGTCCTGCAGGTTCGGGTTGTAGAGGATCATGCCGACGGCGCCGCCCTGCAGCACGTTCCAGCCCTTCTCGACGCGGGGGTTCACGCCGCGCTCGCAGACCACGATCTTGCCGGTGAACAGCCCCTTCTTCGCGGGCTTCTCGCAGGTCATGCCGCCCTTGTAGCCCTTGGTGTCACCGGCCCGGACCACCGGGGCGGGTCCGGCGCCCGCGGTCAGCGACGCGCCGTGCAGCACCTTGCTCGCGACACCGGCCTGCAGCGTCACGGCGGCGCTGAACTCGCGGCGCTGGGTCGAGGCGGCCACCGTGGTCACCCAGGGGGACAGGTGGTTGACCGTGCCGGGTTCCGGGCCCGAGTTGCCCGCCGAGGCGGCGACGAAGACCCCTGCCGCGTACGCGTCGAGGAAGGCCATCTCGACGGGGTCGCTGAACGGGTCGGTGCCCCCGGAGACGGAGAAGTTGACGACGTCGACGCCGTCGCGCACGGCCTGCGCCACGGCGGCCGCCGAGTCCGACGACATGCAGCCGTTGGCGCCGCAGACCTTGTACACGCTGACCCAGGCTCCCGGCGCGACGCCGTGCACCGGCCCGCGCTCCACCCCGAACACCTTCGCCGAGCTGAGCACGTTGCCGGCGGTGGTGGAGGCGGTGTGCGTGCCGTGCCCGTCGCCGTCGCGCGCCGACCGGTACGTCTCGTCCGGGAACGTGTCGAGGTAGGCGTCGAGGAACGCGGCCCCGCCGATCAGCTTGTTGTTGCAGCGGAACACGTCGCGGCCCGGGGTGAGCGGGTTGTCGCCGAAGTCGCAGCGCCGCGCCGAGCCGTCGGTCTTGGCCGGGGGCGGGGCGAGCACGCCCTGGTCGGCGAAGGACGGGTGCTCCGGCCAGGCGCCGGTGTCCAGCACGCCGACCACGACGCCGGCCCCGGCCCGGCTGGTCGGGGCGCCGCCCGAGGCCGGGCCGCTCTGCAGCACGTCCGCGCCGATGAACGAGCTGGACGAGTCGGTCAGCGGTTCGCGCAGCTCGTCGCGCTGCACGGCGACCACGCCCTCGACCGCGAGCAGCTGCTTGACCTGGTTGGCGGGCAGGGTCAGCGCGACGCCGCCGTACACGGTGCGCAGCCGCTGCCCGATCCGCGCCTGGGGCAGCCGGGCCGCCAGGGCCGAGGTGAAACGCCGCTCGCGTTCGGCCAGGTACGCCTCGTACGCGCGCTCGGCGTCGCCGTTGCGCAGCCGGGCGCCGGTGACCGCGGGGCTGGTCGCGGCGAGGCCCGGCAGGCCGCCCGCGTAGCTGGCCACCGCGTCGTAGTCCAGCTTCACCAGCACCGGGATGCGCTCGCCGTCGCTGCGGTCGAGCAGGCTCCGGTCGGTCCTGGCCAGCCTGCTGGTCGGGGCCTTGCCGGCCACGGCCCGCGTGGCCGGTCGAAGTTTGCTCGGACCATCGTCAGGCGCCGCCGCGCCGCTGCCGCCCGGTATCACCGCCGCGCCGGCCACCAGGGCGAGCCCGCAGCCGATTCGGACAAAAGTCGCCATCTTCACAGTGGCGTCAACGACCACCCGGCGGCCCG
Organism: Catellatospora sp. NPDC049609; assembly: GCF_040675365.1. Classification (NCBI taxonomy): domain Bacteria; kingdom Bacillati; phylum Actinomycetota; class Actinomycetes; order Micromonosporales; family Micromonosporaceae; genus Catellatospora; species Catellatospora sp. NPDC049609. The sequence continues at coordinate 75,228 of NZ_JBFAOU010000014.1, forward strand.
GGACTTGGCGAGCCCCCTCAGTACCCCGCGGCCTGGCCGTCGGCGCGGGGTTCGGAGCCGGCCACGTAGCCGCCGGGGATGCGCCAGATCGCCTGGCCCATGCCGAAGGTGCCGCGGTCGTCCGCCACGGTGACCTCGTGGCCGCGCGAGCGCAGCTGCTCGACCAGGACCGGGTCGAACTCCGGCTCGACCTCGACCGAGCGGCCCGCGTGCCAGTACCAGCGCGGCCGGGTCAGCGCCTCCTGCGGGCCGAGCGCGTCGTCCACGGTGGCCAGCACCAGCTGCAGGTGGCCCTGCGGCTGCATGTGCCCGCCCATCACGCCGAACGGCCCCAGCGGCTCCCCGTCCCGGAACAGGAACCCCGGGATGATGGTGTGGAACGGCCGCTTGCCGGGCGCGGCGACGTTCGGGTGGGCCGGGTCGAGGCTGAACCCGGCGCCGCGGTTCTGCAGGCCGAAGCCGTACTCGGGGAGCACCACGAACGAGCCGAACCCCATGTAGGTCGACTGGATCAGGCTCACCATCATGCCGTCGGCGTCCGCCGCGGCCAGGTAGACGGTGCCGCCGCGCATCGGGTCGCCGGGCGGCGGGTCCCCGGCCCGATCCGTGATCAGCGCCCGCCGCGCGGCCAGATAGGACGGCTCCAGCAGGTCGGGCACCTCGCCGAAGTCCGGGTCGGCGACGTAGGCGTGCGCGTCGGCGAAGCCGAGCTTCATCGCCTCGATCTGCTCGTGCAGCCCGTGCCCGGCCAGCCCGTCGAGCAGCGCGAACGCCTGCAGCGCGGCGACGCCCTGCCCGTTGGGCGGCAGCTCGTACACCGTGTGCCCGCGGTAGTCCGCGCCCACCGGCTCGACCCAGGTGCCGGTGTGCGCGGCGAGGTCGGCGGCGGTCAGCAGGCCGCCGGTGCCCGCCGCGTACGCGTCCAGCGCCGCGGCGATCTCCCCGTGGTAGAAGGCGTCGGCGTGGCTGCCGCCGATCAGCCGCAGCGTCCGCCCCGCGCCCGGGTTGCGGAACCGCTCCCCCACCCGCGGCGCGCGCCCGCCCGGCGCGAACACGTCGGCCCAGGCCCGGCACTCGGGCCGGTCGAGCGAGCGGTGCAGCTCCACGGAGCCCGCCCAGCGCGCCGCGACCGTCGGGGACACGGTCCAGCCCTGCTCGGCGTAGTGGACCGCGTCGGCGAACAGCCGCTCGAACGGCAGCCGCCCGAACCTGTCGTGCAGATCGCGCCAGCCCGCCGGTGCGCCGGGCACGGTCACCGGCAGCCAGCCCCGGTCCGGCGGCACCAGCCCGGCGCGGGCCTGCCCGCCGCCGAGCGCGGCCGACGGCGGGTGCCCCTGCGCCCGCAGCGCGTCCAGCGTGAGCGCCGCCGGGGAGCGGCCGGAGGCGTTCAGGCCGTGCAGCCGCTGCCCGTCCCAGACCAGCGCGAACAGGTCGCCGCCGATGTCGTTGGAGGCGGGCTGCACCACGGTCAGCGTCACCGCCGCGGCCACCGCCGCGTCGACCGCCGAGCCGCCCTCGCGCAGCATCGCCAGGCCCGCCTGGGCCGCGAGCGGCTGACTCGTGGCCACCACTCCCTGGGGCGCGTACACCGCCTGTCGCATCCCTTGATCCAAGCACTCCGGTGGCGGGCTGTGGTGCCGGGTCGCCGCGACGGCGGGCCGCGGTCGACTCTCGTCGACGGCCGGACTTCTCGCTACGGGGGAGTAGGTTCTTAGGCATGGCTCTCGTGGACTGGGATCTCGCCTCGACCACCGCCGCGCGGTTCGGCCCGACCGGCCCGGCCGTGACGCTCGAACAGGCCACCGAGGTCGTCGCCGACCTGCGGCGGCTCGCCGACGAGGCGGTCGGGCACGTGGCGGCGTACACGAAGATGACCCCGCAGCTGACCGACGCGCCCGTGCGGGTCGTCGACCGGCGCACCTGGGCCGAGGTCAACGTCCAGGGTCTGCGCACGGTGATCAGCCCGCTGACCGACAAGCTGGAGGAGAAGGTCGGCTTCCTCGGCAACGCCGTCGGCGCGAAGGTGACCGGCCTGGAAGCCGGTGCCGTCCTGGGCTACCTGTCCGGCAAGGTGCTCGGCCAGTACGACATCTTCGCCGCGCCGCCGGCCGCGCCCGGACAGCCCGCACCGGCGGGACAGCTGCTGCTCGTCGCCCCGAACATCGTCGGGATGGAGCGCCGCATCAAGGCCGACCCCCGCGACTTCCGGCTGTGGGTGTGCCTGCACGAGGTCACCCACCGCACCCAGTTCACCGCCGTGCCATGGCTGCGCGATCACTTCCTCGGCGAGGTGCGCGCCTTCATCGAGGCCACCGAGCCGCCCACGGCGACCCTGATCAGCCAGGCGTACCAGCAGATCACCGCCGCGATCAAGGCGGCCCGCGAGCCGGAGGGCACCCGCGGCACGTCGCTGCTGGAGGCCGTGCAGACGCCCGAGCAGCGCGCCGTGCTGGACCGCCTCACCGCGGTGCTGACGCTGCTGGAGGGCCACGCCGAGGTCGTCATGGACGGGGTCGGCCCGCAGGTCATCCCGTCGGTCGCCCGGATCCGGGCCGCGTTCGACCGCCGCCGCAACCCCGGCAACCCCGTCGAGCAGTACCTGCGCCGCCTGCTCGGCATAGACATCAAGATGCGGCAGTACGCCGAGGGCCGGCGCTTCGTGCAGGCGGTCCTGGACCGGGTCGGCATGGACGGCCTGAACCTCGTCTGGACGTCGAAGCAGACCCTGCCGACCCTGGACGAGATCGCCGACCCGGACCTGTGGGTGGCCCGGGTGGCCACCGCCGCCGCTCCCGGATGACCAGGCTCGACCCCTCGATCGCCGCGATCCGCGCCGCGATCCGCACCGTCCTGCCCACTCTCACCACCCCCGCCCACCCGGGCGTGCCGGACCCGGCAGGTGGTGCGGAGCGGCCGCTGATGCTGGTGGCCTGCTCCGGTGGGGCCGACTCGCTGGCGCTGGCGGCGGGCACGGCGTTCGTCGCGCCGCGGTCGGGGTGGCGGGCCGGGCTGGTGACGGTCGACCACGGGCTGCAGGAGGGCTCGGCGCAGCGGGCCGGGCAGGTGGCGGGCTGGGCGCGCGAGCAGGGCTTCGACCCTGTCGAGGTGGCCACCGTCGAGGTCGGAGCGCGGGGCGGGCCGGAGGCGGCCGCGCGGGACGCCCGGTACGCCGCGCTCGCCGCGGCCGCCCGGCGGCACGGCGCCGCGACCGTCCTGCTCGGGCACACCCGCGACGATCAGGCCGAGACGGTGCTGCTGGCGCTGGCCCGCGGTGCCGGGCCGCGCGGGCTGGCCGGCATGCCCGTGCACCGCGAGCACCTCGGCGTGCGGTTCACCCGGCCGCTGCTGGACGTGCCGCGCGGCGCGTGCCGCCTGGCCTGCGCCGCGCTGGGGCTGTCGCCATGGGACGACCCGCACAACACCGACCCGTCGTACGCCCGCGCGCGGGTGCGGGCCGACCTGCTTCCCGCGCTGGTCGAGGCGCTCGGCGAGGGCGTGGTGGCGAACCTGTCCCGCACCGCGGGCCTGCTGGCGCAGGACGCGGCGTGCCTCGACGAGCTGGCCGCGGCGGCCCTGGCGCGCTGCCGCACCGCGACCGGGCTGTCCACGGCGGGTCTGCGGGAACTGCCCGCGGCGCTGCGCAGCCGGGTGCTGCATGCCTGGGCGGCGGAGCTGGGCGCGCCGCGCGCCGCGCTGTCGCACCGGCACGTGGCGGCCCTGGACGCGCTGGTCACCGGCTGGCACGGGCAGGGCGCGACCCTGCTGCCCGGCGGCATCGCGGTGGCCCGCCGCGCCGGACACCTCACCACCGTCCCCACCTGAGCCGAGCGCCCGTCACTGGGAAAGATCGTTGTTTCGGGTCAGAACCTATGGTCAGACCTCAGGTTCTGACCCGAGACAACGATCTTCACAGCCGCGGACGCCGGTCAGGGGCACCCACAGGTCGCCATCGCCGCGGGCACCTTGTCGAGCAGGTCCTGCGCCGGGTACATGCCGACCGGGACGCCGTCGGCCAGCACGGCGAACGCCAGCAGCCGCCCGTCGGCGGTCTCCACGACGCCGGACAGCGAGTTCACGCCGTCGAGCGTGCCGCTCTTGGCGCGCACCACCCCGAAGCCATCCTTGGCCTTGAGGAACCGCTCGGTCATGGTGCCCGACCAGCCGCCGACCGGCAGGCCGTTGAAGAAGTCGCCGAGCACCGTGCCGCCGCCGGCCGCCTTCACCAGCAGGCTGGTCAGCACCCGCGGGGAGATCTTGTTGCTGGCGGACATGCCCGAGCCGTCGAACAGGGTGCTCTGCTGCGCGTCGAGGCCGAGCTCGACGAGCACCTCCTCCATCGCCTGCGCGGCGCCCTCGAACGAGGCCGGCTTGCCCTTGGCGAGAGCGACCTGGCGCGCCAGTGTCTCCGCCAGGGTGTTGTCGCTCTCGATCAGCATCTGCTCGACCTGGCGCAGCAGCGGGGCCGACCGCACCGCGCCGAGTTCGGTGCCGGGGGCGGGCGCCCCGCCCGTGGCCGCCGATCCGGAGGGTGCGGTGGACGCGGCCGGGGTGGCCTGCCCGGCGGCGGCGGCCGGGGCCTTGCCCTTCGCCACGGCGCTGGTCGGCACGCCGAGCAGCTTCGCGAACGCGTCGCCGGCCGCGCGCTCGGGGTCGTTGTACCGATCGAACGGGGTCTTGCGGTCCTTGAGGCCGGTCCGCGCCCCGTTGATCATCAGTGCGGTGATCTTCGAGACGTTGCCCTCCTTGGCCGCGTTGGGCGACCAGGTGGGCGCCGTGATCGGCCCGGGGAACAGCGACCCGTCGAGGATCACCTTGGTGATCGGCGTGCCGCCCATGGCCTTCTTGACCTGGGCCGCGAGGTCGTCGAGCTGCGGCGCGCCCGCGTAGTACTTCGACTTGGTCACGCCGAGCGTCGCGTCGCCCGCGCCGATCAGGACGACCTCGCCCGGGTTCGCCCCGGCCACCACCCGGGTCGTGATCCGATGGTCCGGACCGCGGGCGGTCAGCACGGCCGCGGCCGTCACCAGCTTGGTGTTCGACGCCGGAGTGATCATCTCGGTGGGGCCGCGCTCGTAGAGCACCTGGCCCGAGGTGACGTCGACCACCGACACACTCACGTTGTCGCCCAGGTCGGTCCCGGTGACCAGCGGGTCGATCAGGGTCCGCAGCTGCGCCGGGTCCGGCATCGGCGCGTCGGCCAGCGCGGTGAGCACCGGTGGCGCGGCGGGCTCCGCGGGCGGGGCGGCGCTCGGCGACTGCCAGTCCGGCGTCGCGAGCAGGCCGGAGAGCAGTCCGGGCTTCAGCACGGCGACGCCGGCGAGCCCCGCGCCGAGCGCGATCACCAGCGTCAGCACGGTCACCAGGAGGCCGCGGCGCCGGCGCTTCTTCGGCGTGGCCGGGGGCCCGGCTCCGTCCGGCCGCGCCGCGGGTGGGCGGACCAGAGTGCCCGGACGCGTCGGCGGCTGGTCGGTCACCGCGGGATGGGTCTGCGTGGGCTCGTCCTGGCCCGGTGCCGCGCCGTAGCCCACGCCGCCGCCCTGGCCCGGGCCGCCGTAGACGGTCCCGGCCTGGGGGTACGCCTGTCCGTAACCCTGTGGATATCCACCGTGTCCGGCCTCCGGCCGCTGGCTGCCGTAACCGGGGGCGGCCTGTGGATATCCGCTGTGGCCCGGCGCCGCCTGGGGATAAGTGCCGGATGCGGGATGACCGCCCTGATCAGGGCCGTTCTGTCCATACGCACCGTGCTCGGGTGCATACTGCGGGTTAGGAGAGGGGGTGTGCACATCCTGTGGATATCCACCAGGTCCCGGCCTCGCGGCCTGTGGATAAGACGGTGGATACCCGCTGACTCCCTGGTCCACGGGCTGTGGATAACCGCTGTGCAGCTGCCAGACCCACTCCTGGCCGTTCCACACCCACTCGCCCGGTGCTGAACCTGCGCCATCAGCGGGTTCGGCACCGTAGTGTGAACCTTGCCTCCCCAACGCGGCCCTCCTCCGAAGCCCCGAACCAGCCAGGCGAGACTAACTAAAATTCGCCAACGTCGGCGAACTTACAGGCCAATGGGAGAGTGAAATGGATTTCGACGTCACGGTTGAGATCCCTAAGGGGCAGCGGAACAAGTACGAAGTCGACCATGAGACCGGGCGCATCCGGCTGGATCGCACTCTTTTCACCTCCACCCAGTACCCCGCCGACTACGGCTTCATCGAGAACACCCTCGGCGAGGACGGCGACCCGCTGGACGCTCTGGTGCTGGTCCAGGAGCCGACCTTCCCCGGCTGCCTGATCCGCTGCCGGGCGATCGGCATGTTCCGCATGCGCGACGAGAAGGGCGGCGACGACAAGGTCCTGTGCGTGCCGGCCGACGACCCGCGACTGGAGCACCTGCGTGACATCCATCACGTGGCCGAGTTCGACCGCTTGGAGATCCAGCACTTCTTCGAGGTCTACAAGGACCTGGAGCCCGGCAAGAGCGTCGAGGGCGCGACCTGGGTCGGCCGCACCGAGGCCGAGGCCGAGATCGTGCGCTCCTTCGCGCGCGCCAAGGACAACGGCGGCCACTGAGGCCGCACACGCGAAGGAGCCGCGGGCAGTCGCCCGCGGCTCCTTGCTGTTATGGGCCGGTCAGCCGCCGATCTGGATCCAGGCGCCGAACGCGCTGCCCTGGCTCGGCTGGCCGGTGCCCCAGACCAGGCCGTCCGTGCCGCGGCTGTAGACCACGATCCGGTTGCCCGAGGCGACCAGGGCGCTCGGGTCGCCGGCGTAGGTGGTCTGGCCGGTGCCGAACAGCGACCAGGTGCCGAACGCGGAGCCGGGAGCGGACTGGCCCACGCCGCGGATCTTGTTGTCGGTGCCCCGGGCGTACAGCACGATGGTGTTGTTCGGAGCGACCAGGGCCTGCGGCCGCGAGGCCACGTTGCCGGTGACGCCGATCTTCACCCAGGTGCCGAAGGCGCTGCCCTGCGCGCTCTGCGCGGTGCCCCAGACGAAGCCGTCGGTGCCGGTCGCGTAGAGGGCGATCTTGTTGCCGGGGGCCAGCACCACCGTCGGCGGCGCGTCGAGGAAGCCGGTGGCCGGCTGCGTCGAGGTCAGGATCGACCAGGTGCCGAAGGCCGCGCCGGGCGCGGACTGGCCCACCCCGCGGATCTTGCCGTCGGCGCCCCGGGCGTACAGCACGATGGTGTCGTTCGGAGCGATCAGAGCCTGCGGAGCGGAGGTGATGTCACCGGTGACGCCGATCTTCACCCAGCCGCCGAACGGCTTGCCCGGCGCGCTCTGCGCGGCACCCCACACGAACCCGTCGTTCGCCGTGGCGTACACCGCGAGCAGTCCGTCCGGGGTCATCACCACGGTCGGGTCGCTGGCGAACGTGGGCTGGCCGGTGCCGATCTGGCCCCAGTTGCCGAACGCCGAACCCGGCGCCGGCTGGCCGATGCCGTACACCTTGCCGTCGGTGCCCCGGGCGTAGACGACGATGGTGTCGTTGCCGGCGATCAGCGCCGCCGGACGGCCCGCGAAGTCGCCGCGGTTGCCGAGGTTGCTGTAGGTGCCGTACGCCGAGCCGGCGGCGTCCTGGTCGCTGCCCTGGATCCAGCCGTTCGTGCCGAGCCGGTACTGCGCCATGACACCCGTGCCGGTGCGGACCACGGCGATGTCGCCCGCGACGGAGTTCGCGCCGTTGGTGTCGACGGTCGCGTCCGCGCCCACCGGCGACGAGTAGCCGACGATGTCGCTGTCACCGGTCGCGTAGTTGCGGGCCGAGACGCGGTTGCTCGAGTTGCCCTCGATCGTGTACACGCGGCCGCCGCTGGTCTGCACCACGATCCCGACGTGGTCGATGACGCCGTCCTGCGGCCCCCAGTCGAACACCACCGCGTCGCCCGGCTGCGGTGTGTAGCCGCTGGTGCGCGCATGCCAGGTGTTGTTGTCGCGGCCGTACTCCCGGAAGGACCGGGCCCAGGTGTTGAGGCCGGAGAGGTCGGTGACGCCCGCCTGCCGCCAGATGTACTTCGAGAAGTTGGCGCACCAGGCGTACACGTCGTCGTCGTTGCTGGTGCCGCCCCGCCAGCCCAGCCCGTTGCACACCGGCCAGCCCGTGATCTGGCCGCTGTAGTAGGTGCAGTTGTCGCTGCCGCGGTACTCGTAGTTGCGGCTGTCGTTGGCGAGCTCCGCCTGCGCCGTCGACACGATCGCATCGCGCAGGGTGTCGGCCGAGGCCGGCGAGGTCACGCCGAGCACACCGGCGATCATCGCGCCGCCGAGCAGACCGCCGACCACCCGGCGCGTCACCTTGTTGCCACTCATGTCTTGCTCCTTGTCCTTCAAAAGGGTGCAGTTCATCGGGACGACGTCCGGTGGACGCCGACCTCGGTAGTTCGGAAGCTTCTACTCGTTGATGCGCCAGCCCTGTAGCGCGGGCGCTTTCATCGCTCTTCTCACGACATTCGCCGCGCTTTCCCGGGCGGCTTTCTCATCGGCGGAGCGAATGAAGAGGACCACCGTCATCAGGTCCGTGCCGATGCGTACTCGCACGTGCTCGACGGCGTCGTTCTCCTGGGCGTAGGACCAGATCAGGTCCGTCGCGACGGATTCGGTGATCCGTTGTCCAGGTGGCTCGACATTGGTCAGGGTCACCTTGACCAGCTGCATGTCACCCCCATTCGTTACCGCCGTTCGCGATCGGCGTGGAAACGGATCCGGCGACCGCGTCGTCCGCCTGTGCGGCGGTCGCCCCGAACATCGTGAGGACTGCCGCGACGATGAGCACCAGTGCCGTCCGCTTCATTTCCGACCACTCCTCTTTCCGCTTTTCAGAACCCCTGCGGCCCCGTTGGAACAAGCATGGTCGAGCGCTTCTCCGAAGTGAACAGAAAGCAATTGGCACCAAAATGCATGGCATCTTGGTGCCACCTCCCAGCAAACCCGAAGCGGACGTATTCGCTGGTGAGCCGGTTGCCGGGAACAATCACCGCCTGTGCACCGAGCCGGGCTAATGGTGCTTATCGCAGGGGTTGCCGTGACCCGCAAGGTCATCGATACTCGTTCGCAGCCGAACGGGGGAGGTTGGGCGGCGGATGCTGTCGTCACTGGGCATAGACGGCTTCACCGAGTCCGTGTACCGGGCCATGCTGGCCGACCACACGTCGAGCGTGCAGGAGCTCGCGATCCGGCTGGGCGTGACGGAGAAGCAGATCAGGCAGGCGCTGGACCAGCTCGCCGACCTGTCGCTGCTCGCGGACGACCCGTCGGGCCTGCTCAAGCCGGTCGGGCCGTCGGTCGGCCTGGCCGCGCTGCTCGCCCAGGCCGAGCAGGAGATGCAGCAGCGGCAGCAGCAGATCGCGCAGGCCCGGGCGGCGATCGCCACGATCGCGATGGAGCAGGAGCGCCAGGCCCAGCGGGAGAGTTCCCTGCGCCTGGACGGCATCGAGGCGGTCCGCGCCCGGATCGAGGAGCTCAGCCGCAGCGTGCGCACCGAGTGCGTGTCGCTCAACCCGCGCAGCGCGCAGACGCCCGACGCGAAGTCGGCGAGCTCCCCGCTGAACGAGGCGATGCTCGGCCGCGGGGTCGCCCTGCGCGCGATCTACCAGGAGAGCCACCGCCACGATCCGGCACTGGTGGCGTACGCCCGCTGGCTCACCGAGCTGGGCGGCATGCTCCGGACGGCGTCCACCATCCCGATGCTGACCATCGTGTACGACCGCGCCGTGGCGCTGCTGCCGCTCGACCCGAACAACACCCGCCTCGGCGCGGTCGAGGTGCGCAGCCCCGGCGTGGTCGCCGCGGTCTACGCCCTGTTCGAGCAGATCTGGGCCGGCGCGGTGCCGCTGGGCACGGCCGCCCCGGTCGACGCCAACGGCCTCGACCCGCAGGCCAAGCAGTTGCTGGCCATGCTGGCCGAGGGCCACACGGACGAGATGGCCGCCCGCAAGCTGGGCGTCTCGCTGCGCACCGTGCGCCGCGTCGCCGCCGACCTGATGGAGCGGCTCGACGCGCGCAGCCGGTTCCAGGCGGGGCTGGAAGCGGGCCGGCGCGGCTGGATCTGACACCGCGCCGTCGCGCGGTTTCGGGGACCGCTGGCGCGGTTGCGGCCGGGCGGGCGGCCGTCCGGCCCGCCTGCCGACCCGTGGCGCGGCCACGCTGAGC